>CAZOBD010000025.1:0-31260 GCA_964577665.1 uncultured Hyphomicrobiales bacterium | reverse complement strand
TCATTAAAAATAAGGGCTGATGAAAGCTTTGAAGAGATCATCAGCCCGCGGAAAAGAGCAGTGTAGAATCGCTAATTTCCAAAAGATAAAGACGAAATTAGCAGGTATTATTGTAATTATTCCTGCCGCCGGAATATAAAATAAGAAGCAGGCGGCATAATAGTATTTGTTTAATTTTTTGAAAGATAAGAAAATGAAAAAGATATTTGTTTTTTTGGCAATTTTCACCTTTAGTTTTTGTCAGATGATTTCTCAGGATGTTTATTCAAGTATACTTAGCTCAGGTGATGTAAAAGTATTTACATTAGAATGGTTGTCGGAAGATACTCTTCAGATTTCTGTAACTGAGAGAAGCTCACAGTCAGGAGATGCTGTATTTTTTTATAATCTAACATCTATTACAGGTGACGAGAGTGAAAGCGAAATTACTTTTGAAGGGGGTGATGATACTAAGTTTATCCCTTTTGACGATCCAGATTTTATTGCAACTTCTGATTACACTAAAGTAACGTGTAATTGTTTAGGAACTGGTGCCTGTTTGGTTAAGTATATTCCAGTTGATGGTGGTTTTAAATTCTACTGTGGATCTGATCCTGAAATCCCTTGCTTAGGAGGTTGCAGCGATCCTATAATAACAAACAAAGAGCCTATGCCAACACCTGTTGATTACTATCAAGGTGGAATATTAGTCGAAGCGGAATATGTTATAATTGATTATAGTAGTAATTAGGTTTATAGGGGCGGGATTATTAAATCCCGCTCCAACATTTAATAAAAAGGAAATATAAATGTTAAAATTTTTAATATTTTATTTTGTTTTAATTTCTTGTATATCATGCAATCCTAAGGATATCAGAAATCAACATCCAGATTATGTTTTGGATATCGTCAAAAGCCTATACAAAAGCCACAAATCGATATCCTTTGATTTAATTTTAAAAAAAAAGACATTGTTTAGTAATGATACTAATACTTCAAAAATCAAATGCTATATAATGCGAGTTCCTAATCAACAGTTTATTAACGGCTATATTTGGTATTGTAAAGATGGGGAAAAGGAAGTATTGTTTGATCTAAATGAAATAACTGAAATATCCCATTATTATAATAAATGCTTAGTTAATAGATCTTATAAAGAAAGAATAAAGGCAAATACTGATTTGTTTTGGTATTATTATGATTATTATTTTATTGATATTCCAAAATTATTTATTTGGCCCTCAATTATTACTAATTACTCAAAAGACACTAACCTTAAAGTTAGAATAAAAGAAAACATACATGATGGAAAACATACTTGGAAATTCCAAGTGTTTTATCCTGATGAAAATGATATTACGAACAATATTGTCACTTATTATATTAACAGGGATTATATTATTGATAAAATTACAAATCAGGCTAAATTTAAAGGTTTTTTTCAGTACATGGAATGGAAATATAAAAATATTATCTTTGACAATGTAGATACAGCAAAAATCAGCAAGGTGTTTAAGAAAGATATTAAACAATATAATATAGTAGATGTGGACCCATTTCTTCAAGATGTAGAAATGGATAACATCAATTTTAAAGGTACATCTGCTCCGGATTTTGAAGCTAATTTTTTTCAGGAACAAAAGGTTGTTCATTTAAAAGATATTTCCGGTAAACTAATCCTTCTTGATTTCTGGTATATGTCATGTTTTGCATGCAATATGGCTATTCCTATGTTGAATGAGCTGCATGAAAAATATTCTAAGCAAGGGCTATCGGTAATTGGAGTGAATTGCTTTGACAAACTTGAAGAAAAGAAAGAATTGTTGAAAAAGTTTATTCACAATCAAAAAATCAATTATCCGGTTTTGCTTGCTAACAAAGAGGTTGTAGAAAAATATAAAGTTAAGGCATATCCTACAATATTTTTAATAGACAGAAACGGAAAAATCATTTATACAGAAGTAGGTTACCAGGAAAGCAATAAAGACACAATTGAGAAAATAATAAAAGCAAATTTGTGAATTTCAAACTAAATATTGAAATATTATTCATTCTCTCTTTCATCTTACTTTTACCCTGCCAGCTCTTTTCCCAGACCAACCTCACCCTGTCGTTTTCGCAGACGATGGCGGATGACTGGAAGCAGGGCAAAAGGCAGGCTTTCGAGGCGGGGCATTCCCTGAAAACGAAGCAGAAAATTAAAATAGATACTTTTGAGATTTGCTTTTCTATAAACTATGCATACGGACTGATACTTGAGAAAAGCGAAAAAACAGATAAACATTTCTGGATGCCGACGGACAATGATCTTTTCGGCGAAGTGATGCTGAAATACCCGGCAGGCTGGCAGCTCGACCCTTATTTTTCCGCTTCGTTTAAAACCCAGCTCACAGAAAGCTTCAAACTGGTAAAAGAAGAAAAGAAGAGAACCGCAAAGCTGTGGGATCCGGTTACCTCGCAGGAAGCGCTGGGCTTTGCTTTCAACTCAAAATCAAAAATAAGCAGGATAGGTTTCCGCTTCGGCATTTCTCTTAAGCAGATACGCGCCGATAAACATCCTTCCCTTTCAGATGACCGCAAAACCCGTGATATTACCGAAAAATACAAAGCAGAATCGGGCATTGAAATAAAAGCCTCGGCAGTGCAGAAAATCGGCAGCACCGTTACTTACAGCGGTGGTCTTGACCTTTTCGGCACTTTCGACGCTCTCGAAATATGGGCAGTGGAGCTTGACAATGAGCTTCAGATAAAAATCTGGAAAATTTTCGGCGTAATTGTCCGTGCAAAAGTCTTCTATGACCAGAATAAATCCCTGAAAACGCAGTACAGCCAGAACCTATCCATAGGCATAGCCGCAGATTTGCAGTAAAAACCTAAAAAATCGACAGAATAGTACCCTTCCGGAAGAGGCCGGGGATATGGCTTCTTTATGTAATGAATAATTCAATTGAAAAATCTAAAAAAAACATGTGAGCGTCTTTAATTTGTTTTTTTTTTCGTAGTGCGTCATTGCGAGGAGCGGAGCGACGAAGCAATCTGTAACCATCAGCAGGATTTTAGAGATTGCTTCGCGCTGCTCGCAATGACCGCAATGACTAAGTTTAGTTTCTCAGATAATTATGTCCTTATCAGTTTTTCTTAAACGTGAGCGTTTCAACTTCTGAAAGAAATACAAGAAAAAAACGCCTGCTACGTTTGCAAAATCATAAAATTAGATTACCCTAAAGCAGGCAGTTTGAAATAATGTTAGAGATAATAAACCAGATTTTTACCGACCATACGCTTCGCACCGTGGCTTTGGGCTCTGCCGTTATAGGCATAGCCGCAGGCACTCTGGGAAGCTTTGCCTTTTTGCGCAGGCAGAGTCTGGTCGGCGATGTGGTTGCCCATTCCTCTCTTGCAGGCATAACCATTGCCTTTTTAATTGCTTATTTATTTAATCCTTCAGGCGAAAAATCTTCTTTGATATTAATAATCGGAGCGGGAGCTGCGGGATTGGCGTCAATGTCGCTTGTATCGGGCATCATAAAAAAAACAAAGATTAAAAGCGATGCGGCTTTAGGGCTTATGCTTGCCGTTTTTTTTGGTACTGGAGTTTTCATTTTGAAGCTGATACAGCAAAATGCACTGCCGGGGCAGGCGGGGCTCGAAAGCTATATTTTCGGAATGGCGGCGGCTATGACCACCGAGGATGTATGGATTATTTCAATCTTTGGGTTTATTTCCGTTTCTACGACCGTATTGTTTTGGAAAGAATTTAAGATGTTTTCTTTCGATCCGGCTTATGCGGAAATAATGGGGTTCAGTTCAAAAAAGCTTGAAACGATGCTTACCGCCGCTATTGTAATTGCAATAGTGACAGGCTTGCAGTCGGTAGGCGTAATTCTGATGGTAGCTCTTATTGTTGCCCCGCCGAGCGCCGCCCGCCAGTGGACAAACAAGCTTGAGCTAATGACGCTTTTGTCCGCAGCTTTCGGGGCTGTTTCCGGTACTTCCGGAGCAGTTTTAAGCGCAATTGTGCCTAATCTGCCTACAGGACCCGCGATTGTTCTGTTTGCCACGGGGATATTTGTTCTTTCCCTATTTTTCGCACCTAAGCGGGGTATTATTCCGGCTATGCTGAAAAATATGCTTAATAAGCGTAATGTCTTTTTAGACAGCGTTCTTCTCGACCTGTTTATACTCGAAACAAACCACGATGCAAAAGATTATACGGGGCATAAATCCGCAGTGCTTAAAACCATGACTTCCGGAAAAATAGGGGTTAGAAAAACTTTAAATGTTCTGGAAAAGCTTGGTATGGTAGAGCAGACAGATGCCGGAAAAGACCTTTGGAAACTGACCGAAGCAGGCAGCGGCAGAGCTAAGCAGATCATCAATAAAAAAATATTAAGATCGGCATGATAGAACTATTTATAATATTAATAGCGGTTTTCACTGCGGCATCCTGCGCACTGCCGGGAGTCTTTCTTGTTCTGAGGAAGATGTCTCTTATGAGCGATGCCATAAGCCATGCCGTACTGCCGGGGATTGTGATTGCTTTCATTTTGACCCGTGATCTGCAGTCTCCGCTTCTAATTCTGGGCGCCGCAGCCACAGGATTGCTGATGGTTTTTATTATCGAATTGGTAAACAAAACAAAACTCGTCAAGGAAGATGCCGCCATAGGGCTTGTATTCCCTGCTCTATTCAGCATAGGCGTTATTATTATTTCCCAAAGTCTTTCCGATGTTCACCTCTGCGAAAGCACGGTTTTGGTGGGGGATATAGCCCTTTCCTCGCTAAATACCGTTACTGTCGGCGGCACTGATTTAGGTCCTAAAGCTCTTTACGTTATGGCAGTTTTATTTCTGATTAATATTTTATTTATATCACTATTATATAAAGAATTGAAATTAAGCACATTCGATCCATCCCTTGCTGCTTCGTCGGGATTCAGCCCTGCTTTGATAAATTACCTTTTCATGGGAATTGTTTCAGTAACCGCTGTCGGCGCTTTCGATGCGGCAGGCTCCATATTGGTTATTGCGCTGATGATAGCTCCCGCTTCTGCTGCTTATCTTTTAACGGATAAATTGAAAAACATGCTTTATTACAGCGTTATTTTCGGGATTATTTCTGCCATAGCCGGATTTTACCTGTCTAACCTTGTTAACAGTTCGCCTTCGGGAAGTATGGCAATGACTGCGGGGCTGATATTTCTGGCAGTTTATGTTTTTGCCCCGGAAAAAGGAATTATTGCAATAGCAAGAAGAAAGAACAGGCAAAGAAAAGATTTTTCGCGGAAAATTCTCGCCCTGCACTTAGCGCATCACAGCAGAACCGCCGAAGAAGAACGCGAGTGCCGCGAAGATAATCTTCACAATCATATTTTCTGGGATAAAAAATTTGTAAAAAACATCGTTGAAAGCTCAAAGCAGGAGGGGTATATTGTTACCGAAAACGGTATCGTAAAACTAACGGAAAAAGGAAAAGGACTGATAAATACTGAAAAAATATAGGAATAGGAAAAACTCTTATGGCAAGAATTGACATGAAAAAAGCAGTGCCGATGAAAAAATATAAACTGGAAAACGGCCTTGTACTAGTTGTAATGCCTCGTGATACTGCCCCGGTGGTATGTATCAATCTGGCATACAGAACAGGATCATCTGATGAAAGAGAAGGGCTGACGGGCTTTGCCCACCTTTTCGAGCATCTTATGTTTGAAGGTTCAAGGCACGTTCCTAAAGGTGAATTCGACAAACTCTGCTCAATGGCAGGCGGTACCAACAATGCTTACACTACTTATGATTACACAAGCTATAATATGACCCTGCCTGCAAGTCAGCTCGAACTCGGGCTGTGGCTCGAGTCTGACAGGATGTTTTACTTCGATATCGTACCCGAAGCTCTGAAAAATCAGCAGAGCGTGGTAGTCGAAGAGATAAATCAAACAGTGGAAAACATGCCGTACGGAAGATGGCACGAGATGCTTGCAAAATCGGCGTTTTCTTCCGGCAGCTCTTATTCATGGGCTGTACATGGAAAAAAAGAAGACGTGGCCTCATGCACACTAAAAAACGCAAAGGATTTTTTCTCCAATTTTTACCGACCTGAAAATGCCGTCTTAGCGTTAACCGGAGATATAGAACCCGATCAGGCTTACGAAAAAGTAAAAAAATACTTCGGGGAAAAAACAAGGTCAAACGGTGATATTTCAAGGAGAATTAAGTATATACCATCCCATAAAAAATCTAATGTTCACACATCCTTCGAGGACAATGTGCCCCATGAGGCTGTTTTTACGGCATATCACTGCCCCGGCTTTAAAGACGACAGCATAAACACGGCTCATATTCTAGGGGGTATTCTCGGAAGCGGCAGAAGCTCGCGGCTTTACCGCAGTCTTGTTTATGAAAGCCAGAAAGCCTCTCAAATAGGCGCCTTTGTTGACCAGCGCGAAGAAACATCTCTGCTTACTCTTTTTGCAATAGCGGGAGATGATAGTATCGGAGCAGATGAATTGAGCAGTATGATTAATGCGCAGGTAAATGACCTGCTTGAAAACGGTATCAGCGAAAAAGAACTCGAAAAATCCAGAAATATGTTAGAATCATCTACTGCCAATGAACTGCAGTATTCATCAGGAATTGCCGATTCGGCAGCTTTCGAGACACTTTTCCACGGCGAACCCGAGCGTATATGGCAGTACCTTGAGCGCTTCGAAGCAGTTAAAATAAAAGATGCTCAAAATTTCACCGAAGAGTATCTCACTCCGGAGAATTTCGTCAGGGTTGACGTAAAAACTAAGAAATAAAATCAGTCTTTGTTGACGGCAAAATCGCCTATCAGCACTTGTATTTCATCACCGGCAGCATTTCTTGCTTTGAAATTGAACGTACCTTTTGTTCTGCCGCTGTTGTTTTCGATTATTTTTATTTCACCTTCGTAAGCAGTATAGGTTAAAGGCACTGCGGCGTTGAACTTGATAAAACTTGCCTGATGGACGCCGTTTGCACCTTTCAGTTCCAAAGTATGAGCGCCCTCGGGAATATCCTGTATCTGAAGCTGAAGGAAGTCGCTGTTTTGATTGTCGCCTGTGTAACCCGATAAAAATTCAATAGACTCCGATTTGAGATACACGATTAATTTAGCTTCAAAATCGAGTTCGATATCTCCGGAAATTTCAGCCCGCATATATTCTCCGCCGGTGGGAGTTGTTCCATTGTCATCGTCGCCGCAGCCTGTTAAAAATAACATTGAAACAACCATTGCTGCCGCCAAACCAAGATAAAAAGATTTTTTCATTTCATTCCTCCAAAAAATATGCGCTTATTTCAGGCGCAAAAAAGAAAATTAATTAAAGACAAATATAAGAAAAAGTTAAATTATGAAAAAAATATTATTTAAATTTCTCAAATTTCAGACATTTTGAAAGTGCAGGACATTTTACTGCAATAATCATACATTTCAACAAGCTAAATGCAGCGGCGCTCGTATGATTGAAAATATCATAAACGTTTCGATACACTTTCTTGAAATATTCATAAAGGTTGAAATTCAAAAGGAAAAGCAGCATGTAATATGCCGTGTCTTCAGCCGGAATGGTAAAAAGCCTGAAAGCAAGGTAATGGGGAAGGATTTTCATCCTATTCTTAAAGTCATCCTCAGGCATACTCGTTTATTTCTGCCGGCATTCTTTTTTTACAGCGGCGGAATACAAACCCACACAACGATTTCAACCCCGCGGTCAGAAAGAACCTGTTCTAAACATGGGTTCTTTGGTAAAAGCCGTTCTGATATTGCAGTTTACCGGTTTCAGGATTTTTTATATCTGAATGGTCAATACCTCATGGAATCGTCTTCACCGAGAACGATGATTTTATCGCCTTCCGAGAAGAAAACCTGATTAGATTTTTTCGGATTTACATTTACACCGTAAGCAAGCATTTTTTCCCCTTCAAACCTTTTCTTGCGTGGTTTGGCAAGTTTATAACCGATGGCGATTTGATTTTGCTGGCGGGCGGATTCCATTATAGTGTAAAAGTTTACGGGTCTGCCCGGCTCAACGTAATGCTCTGCCGGATTGAGGAAAATTGAGGGACCTCCCGCAGAAAAAAGCGTTTCAAAGACTGTTTTCAGTTCTCTGTTCTCAGAAATTTGCGAAAGCATTAGGCTGTCCAGCTTTACACTTACTATGAAATCGTCGGCATGAGTTATTTCTGCAAGCTGGCGGTTGCGGTCATCGAGCATTTCACTTACGATCGAAAATGTATGTCCTTTCGTGTCGGCGATGTCGCGGAGATGAAGCAGTGTGTTTAAAGTTTTCGCGTCGGTGGACTGCACATCGGTAAGCTCCGTCTGCCCTAAGACAATTATGTGGTCATAGTCTTCCACGTTCAAATCATCCAAAATTGCGCGGTTAGTAGTGTCGCCCTGCCAAAAGCTAACGGTCTGATGCTCGAGGTCGCTGCATTTCAGGGAAAGTTCTTTTTCGGCGTCGGGATGATTGGAAACAACCGTTATTTTCGAGCCGTGCCATACATACAGGTCAAGCTCGTTAATAATAAGGGGTGCGCGGCGGTTCCATCCGAGAATCAATGTTTTTTCAGGTTTTGGCGGCATATACTTAGGCGATTTTCTGATAGCACCGGGGTCAATGCCGAATTCCGTCATTCCCGATGGAATAACCGTGTCGTCATCTTCCGAAATCGCTATCAGCAGATCGCCTTCCTCTAACATGGAATCCATTTTTGGCTTAAGTTCTATCCTTCCGTCGCGGTGTCTAATTCCGATAATGGTAGATGTTTCATAGGAAAACAGCACTTCTACGAAAGTCTTGCCTGCCATCCGCTTTTCTTCTTGAAAATACACCTCGTCGCCCTCGAAATCGAGCAGTTCGGTAAAAACGACCGATAAGCCCGGCTGGCGGCAGGTCTGTGCGGTTATCCTTGATATTACATGGTCAAAAATAACAAGCTGTACTTCGTCTTTACCGGCTATTTTGGCTATACCCACATTCTTCGGGTCGCGCACTTCCGCAACAATGTGATATTTATGAGGCAGAGGCATCCTTTGTGGATTATTGGTAATAGCGAGAATAATTTTTATGACCATAGAATCAGGATCGGAACTCTCGGGCGCAAGAATGATGATAGAACGGGCTTTGTGCACATTGATTATTTCAAGATCGTTAAGGTCAATGGGATTGCCTCTGCGGCAAACAATGCGCGTGCCTTTGAAATCTTTTATCTTGGAGCGTATTTCGTCTTCCATTTCCACCTTGTCCTTTTCGGCAAGGACGGCTATGCTCAAGCCCCTTTGGTTTTCATTGGCTATTACAAGCTCGGAGATAATCTGAAAAACCTGAAACGACCATCCTAAAATAACTGTATGATGCTCTTCCACTACGAAGGATTTTCCTTTTCGCAAATCGCTGAGCTTGCGGGTAACTCCGCTGTTCACTATTGAAATCAAAATACTTAAGAGAAAAATGCCGCCAAGTGTGGAAATAAACATAAATACCAGATAGGGTACGTATATCGGGTCTTCGGAGATTACTCCGCCGTCGAGAGCACGGAGAATAAGCACCCAGATAACATCTAATAAATTTACGTTATCGGGGTTTTTTATGCCGAGTATTTCATAATTTTCTACGGGCATAAACCCGCTGAAGAGCAGAATCACAGCCAATAGAATGATTATTGTAAAAGCTGCGGCAAAGAGCAGTATGATGGGCGCTGTGGTGCCTTTCGACATGAGATTGTCAAAAGTATAGCGCATTCGCTGGCTGAATGTTACATCTTTCATGTTGCGATTTCAAAATTAATTTTTCTATGCAGTAAACTTTCAGTTTCATAATATAAAAATAAATCTCTTTTTATTAAAAAAATAATCATTTTTACTAAAAAATCATGCGCTTTTTATTTATTTCATGCAGGAATTTTCGTATATTCCAAACAATGGATTATTTAGTTTTATTAACAAATTTTGAATTATTATGAAAATATCTTTACTGAATATTACTGCTGTTGTTAATTTTCTTTTAATTGCAATTATTACCGGTTCCTATTCACAAGAGCCTGACAATACATGGATAAAAGACATTACTCACGATGCAGGGTTAACCGAGGCAAAAGGCTCTCGCATACAACTCGTTGATGTAAACGGCGATGACTATCCGGACTTGATGTGGGGAGGAGATGTCGGCATCATAAAAAATCATGTCAGGCTGTTCTTAAATATAGAAAATCCCGATAAAGACAGTCCCAACAAAAGAATTTTCGTAGATTATACTGAGGAGTCGGGCATCACTGAAAGCCGTGTGCCTGAGAACGATGACAGAATCGCCGATGTTTCAGCCATGGCAGACTTAGACAATGACGGCGACATGGACCTGCTCACAAGCATTTATTATCACCGCCTGCAAATGTACGGCAATGACCCCGGCGACAGGACAGAAGTTTTCCTGAACGACGGTACAGGACATTTTACAATGGTTGAAAACAACGGACTTCATGATTTTTCTTTTGTGGACAGTCTGCCCGGGGGCTTGATAAACGCAACAGGCATTGCATTTTTGGATTATGATTACGATGGTATATTAGACGTTTATTTTTCAACATGGTTCGTTGACTATGCCGCCAATCTTGCTGGTCTCGGCGAATATAAAATGAGAGATTTTCTTTTTAAGGGAAACGGGGACGGCAGTTTCAGCCATGTTCCCGATGCAGGGATACAGCACGTTGCTCAGCCGATGTACGGCGTAAATGTAACCGACTGGAACAACGACGGCTGGCAGGACATTGCCACTTCGCCATACTGCCGGAGCAGAGGCTCGCTGTACCGCAATAACAAAGACGGCTCATTTACCGATGCTTCAGTTTCTGTGAATTACAACGCTCAGGATATGCAGGGCGACCACGGGCAAAATCTCTGCCAGTGGGAAGCAAACACAGGCGATTTTGACAATGACGGCGACATGGATTTCCTTCAGGTATCTGTCCACGGAGGATATGACAATGCAGAGGGCAGAACACACATAACCGTAAACGAAGGCGCTGCAAATAACTATCATCTGCACTGGGACATCGACAGAATAAGAAGAGATGCTCCGAACAGTTCCCACCTCGGCGATCAGGGCGGTCAGTTTTTCGATATTAACGGCGACGGACTGCTCGACGTAACAATCGGTCAGATGGCTTACCCTCAGGCAAATATCTACGGTCAGGAGCGGCTTTATATATGTATGCAGAACGACTCGGGCTATTTCGATGATATTTCGAGAAAAATCGGCGTTTTCGATATGAAAGAAGCTCACTCAATGGAACCCGGCGATTTCGACCTCGACGGCGATCAAGACCTTTTCTTCAGCCATAATTTCCGCGATACTATTGAAGGCGGCGCTTATGACGGCACCGATTCAATCATTTCCTACATGAGAATTTCGCTTTTAAGAAACGATATCGGAAATAAAAAAACATGGTCTTCAGTTAAGCTGACTGCCGGAGAAAATACAAATCAAAGCGCCCTGGGAGCAAGGATAAAAGTATATTCGAGAAATAAAACACAGATGCAGGAAATTCAAGCCGGGCTGGGACATTTTGCCGGGCAGCAGCCATTTATCCGCAATTTTGGTCTGGGGGATGACAATTACATTGATTCGATAGTTGTCCGCTGGCCTAATGCTAATCTCAATACTTCCATAATTGAAAATCCTCCCACAAATCTCATTATTGAAATAGAAGAAAGCGGCGGATGGAAGTACAAAAAAACATGGGACGGCGAAAAGCCCGTCATCGCTTTCGATTTTCCGGCAATTGAATATGACACGGTTAATGTAAATTCTCCGGCGGATACTGTCGTAAAGCTGACTAATATCGGCGAAACTCTGCTTAGTATTAGCGCCCTTTCATTTGAAGGAAACGACGGCGGATATTTTGAACTGACTGAAAGTTTTGATTATCCCATTACCGTAAAAAAAGACAGTTCACTCCATATAAAAGTGCGGTTTACACCCGATATCAGAAGAAATTATCACGGACTGCTGGCAGTAAGTTCTGATGCGGCTAACGGAGAAAAAAAATATTTCGATATTTTCGGATTCGGCTTTGAGCCTAAACCTGTTATGGCTGTTTCTAACGATTTTTTGATTATGGATACCGTATGGGTGGATTCCGTAAGCGAAAAAACATTTACAATTGAAAACACAGGCGAGATACCCCTGACAGTAAGCGAAATATATTTCGAAAACGACGATGGAGGAGTTTTTGAGATATTGAATACTTTTCCCCTTGAAATTGCCGAAAAATCTTCTGAAGAAATCACTGTCCGCTTTATACCAAAAGAAATTACTGAGTATCAGGCAGTCCTAAAAGTAAAATCCGACGGCTATAACACCGAAGAGCATACCATGGACATATACGGCGTCTGCAACGGACCTTTCGCACAAATTGCCTGTAAAACGCTGCTTCTTTTCGGCACGGTAAACTTGGATCAATCGAAAGACCTTCCTTTACTGATTGAAAATAAAGGCAACACTGATTTGATTATTAGCGAAATCAGTATAGACGGAGACGGCAGTAATTACTACAGCTTTAAAGATCTGCCTATTCCATTCACATTAGGTACCGGCAAAGAACATGAAGCCCATGTCAGCTTTACACCCGGCGATGACAAACTTTATTCTTACTCAGCCACTCTTGTTTCCAATTCGAAAGAAGATTCGGAACTGACGATAATACTGCGGGGTACAGGCAAAAAAGGCAGCTCGGTGCCGGGAAGTTACTCACAAGCTGAAACTCTTTCACTGAGAGCGGCGCCCAACCCTGCAAGCGGTATGATGAGAGTAATCATTAATCTGAATGCTTCATCTTCAAAAGAAATTCAACTGATTTTAACGGATGTATGCGGCTGTACGACTGAAACTGTGATAAACAAAACCATTCATCCCGGAGAAACAGTAATCCCGGTAAACACAAGTGTCTTAGCTTCAGGAAGATACTTTCTGATTGTTCACGCTAAAGATATTACAAAACAGCTTCCTGTGGTTATTGTGAGGTAGCTGAACAATTTCTGTCTGCCATGTAACTTGGTTCGATGCAAAGCGAAGATATGCGCAGCCAATATCAGGAATGCTGCCTTAGCTTATTAATTCAACTTTCTGACTTGTCCTAATACTATAATATCTCAAACGATTAAGCAGCATGTCGTTTAAGATGATATTTTTCAATAACGATTCCCAGAAAAATATCCATAATTTGGTCAACGATTTCCTTGGAAATTTTCACTATTGCTCTGATTTTTTCAAATGCAAAAATTAGTATAATGTTTAATACTTCGATAATCGTAATATCCTTCATTTCACCCCCGCATATCGCGAAAAACTTCTCCACAGGCCTATCATTTGAAGCGTTTCTTTGCTCTACCGTTAGAAAAATATATCTCAGCATATTCAGAATAATTTACCATTACCTGATAAAAATTCTTTTGGAGAAAATGAAGTTCTGTTATCCTAAGAATAATTCCGCTTACCTTAAGCCCCTTATCTTTCTGATGTTAGATTCATTCAGAATCCTTTTAATCTCGAATCGATCAAAGAACAAATGTAAACAGTTCTATACTTCGTAAATAACTATTAAATATAAATATACGAAATTCTCTCTTAAATTTTCTAATCATGCTGTTTTTTTAATGCAATTTGAGAATTATGTCTTATCTTTGTTTTTTTATATGTAACATTATTGAAAAATATGACAATATGCTTAAAAGTATGACCGGCTTCGGAAAAGCCGAAGATTCGAATGAAGATTTATCAGTATCGGTAGAGATAAAGAGCCTCAATAACAGATTTTTTGAAGTAAGCTGCAAGCTTCCCCGCGAGCTTTACAGCCGCGAATTTCAAATAAGAGACGTCTTAAAAAGCCGCATTTCCCGCGGCTCGCTCACTATACACATCATTTTCGAAAGAACCGCTGCCGCACTTCCTTTCAGTATTGACGAAAATGCTGCTGCCGAAGCATACAAATCACTTAACAGCGTTAGAAAACGACTTAAGCTAAAACCTGTGGTAACCATGGATAATATCCTGCAATTTTCCAACTATTTCCAGAAAAAAGAAGAAGTAGATATTACTGCCGACGAATGGTCATTCCTTGGTAAAACAATCAGAAAAGCACTCACAAGCCTTGACCGGACTAGGAGAAACGAAGGAAAGCAGCTCGAGAAGGACATCAGCTTCAGGCTTAAAAATATAAGCCAGATGCTTGAAAAAGTGGAAAAACTATCAATGAAAAGAATTCCCGAGGAAAGAGAAAGACTCCGCCAGCGCATCTCACAGCTTTTTGACAGCGATGAAATAGATGAACAGCGTCTGCAAATGGAAATGGTTATATTGGCAGACAAGCTTGACGTCTCCGAAGAGTGTGTACGTCTGCGCTCCCACCTGAAATTCTTCAATGATATTCTAAAAACAGACGATCCGTCCGGCAGAAAAATTACATTTCTGCTCCAGGAAATGAACCGCGAGGCAAACACAATCGGGTCTAAAGTAAACGACGCATCCATTTCTCAGATTGTAGTAAACATAAAAGAAGAAATCGAAAGAATAAGAGAGCAGGCACAGAATATAGAGTAGTTTATATGATTTATGAAAGACAGATACCTGTAATTTTCAACATCATGTTAGAAAACCTGTGGAAAAAATGCAGAAAAAAACACTTGCATTGAATTTTCAGTTAGTTTTTTTCATCTGCTCTTAACTTTTACACTTTTTTCTGTAAAAATATTTATTTTTCTACACATGTTTCAACATGATAATTTTAGAATTTAATTTTTATAAACTTTTGGCAATAGTGAAATTTGAATTTTCCAAGCTTTTTTTTTCAACTTCTCAACATTACTTATTAAAAGAATTATATTTATTAAAAAATTAAAATAATATATATAAGGGAAAACTATTTCGTGGAAAACATCATCTTCTTTTCTTTATTTCAATAGCAACCGTTCTGCTTAGAAATCTTTCCTCGGGCAGATTATAAGATTCAATACCGGACGGAAAATCTTTGTCTCCTAAAGCCTTTACATCGGTTATACGAGCAGAGGGTGCGGTTCTTCTGATGAATCGGTAAATATTTTCTGCGCGTGTTTCAGCAAGAAATTTATTTGTTTTTTCTCCACCGAGTATATCACAGTAGGCGTTTATTTGAACCGTAGATTGTTTTCCGAGCCCCTTCAAAAATTCTGATGTCTGTTTTTCCATGTCGCCGGTAAGAGTGTTTAGACCTACAGGGAAAAGAGTGAGCGAGAGTCTTTCCACTTCGTAATTGTCCGTTTCCTGTATTACATTTAGGGCTTTTACCGTCGCAGAAACCTGCGCGCTTTTGTTGAATACTTTATATTCAATATTCAACGGAAGCTCTGTTCTGATTTTCAGCGCTTCTTTTCGCTTGAGAGGCATTTTTATCTTTTCGGGTCTTCCAGTACCCGATTTGTAAAAAACTGTCTCTCCTGCCTGCGAAACGGTTAATATCCATCTTGTAATAATTGGGTAGGAAGAACCTTCCGGATCAAAGAGCAGAGTGTCGGGTAAAATATTAACCGGATTGAGATAACGCTTCCCGTAAACCGGAGCAAGTATGTCGTCATAGTCGGATTCTATTACTGCACGGCGGTTTTCCGCGTAACCATACTGATTCTTTGAGCGGGTCGGCTTTGGAGCATAGCAGTTTTTTTCCGCTGCATTTATTAGGATACTGTTTGCCGGCGCTCCTCTTAATACGAGGTATTGTTTCACCGATAAAGCCCTTTGAAGAGCAAGCCCGCAGCTGCCGGTTTCCGTATATGGATCGACATATCCGTTTATTGTAATTTTTGCTTCAGGGTAGTTTTTCAGCCTGTCTGCAATTATATTTAAGTTATTGTGATGTATATCAATAGGATTAGGCTCTATTTCATCATTTTCGAATTTTGTTCCCGGGGGAAGTAAATTATAACGGCTGGGAATGTCTGTTGAATTTTCATTGAAAAATATGTAAGGCAGAAGCGGATAAACTTCTGTGGTGAACTGCATCTGCAATGATATGCTTTGCAAAGGCACGGTATCCCCCGACGGAACAAGACCGAAAACACTTATGGATGATTTCAGTTTCATATCCGAAAAGTCCGGGACAAGAAGAGTATCCGTTCTGTATTGTCTAAAACGAGTGTAAACCGTATCCCGGGAACGGTTTTTTGTGCTGTCGAGTCTAAATAAACCGGTTTTTATCAAAGTATCTTCAATTAATTTTGATTTTTTTGAAACCGTGTCTATATTACTTTCCGTAGATGTTATTCTTTTAAGGGGTATAAATAAAGTGTCGGTTCTGAAAACATTTTCAAAGGAGTAAAGAGTGTCGCTGCTCTTCACTTCTTCTGTTTCCGTTCTCTCCTTGCCTGTAGTGTATCTTTTTTCGTTGAAATACTCTGATTCTTTACGTACAGTGTCTATGTTGAAATTTGTTTCGGTAACTTTTTTGTACGGGATGAATAAAGTATCGGTTCTGAAAAGATTGGTAATCTGAAATACAGTATCTTCATTTGCTCTTTGACTGTGTTTCTTACTTATGCTGCCGTCTGCAAATGTTGTGTCAATATATTCCTTAGAGAAAAGCCGGAGTGTGTCAAAATTTTCATAAGTGATGACAGATCTTTCTTTTGGCAGGAAAAGGGTATCCGTGCGGTAAACTTCTTCCATGTGTATAACGCTGTCAGAGGATGTTTCTTCTTTTTTGACTATATCAGGCTTGCCGTAAGTAAATTCCGGTTTTGTATGGGTGTTTGTCTTTATTTTTGCAGTATCGATGAAAAATCTCTGCCTGTGCAGGTAAACTGTTTCAAAGGGAGAGTATTTCAAAGTAACGCCGGCGCTGACCGCAGATGTTTTCCAGCTTGTTTCGTTTACAATGTTAAGCACCCCGGCAGTAAAAGAAAGCTCGGGTACAAGCAGCAGAGTATTTTCTTTGTTTAAAGGCAGCTCGTAAGAAAATGATGCTTTCACCGAGCCGTCGAAAGCAGCCATGTTGTTAATTTCTCCGCTTTTTTGGTTTCTTATTCGTGTGCGGGTATCAATGAATATGCCTGTGTTTTCGGGTTTGATGATTTCTTCTTTTTGTTCATACTGCTTTTGAATGAAAAATCCTGCCTGCAGTCCGGCAGAGATGTACAAATCATCAAGTATGCGATATATAAAAGAAGGTTCAAAAACAATTTCCGATATTTTTGCATCAATACTATGCTCAAATACACCTTCGGCTTCAGCCATACCAACCATTACCGATGTCTTTTCTTCTTTTATAAGAAGCGCATTTTTATCGGAATATCCTCCCCGCAGTCCGATTAACATCCTGTTATTAACCGGATATTCATATAAAACAGAAGCAAAAGTGCCGAAGCCCAAGCCGTATTCAAACCAAGGACAGCAGTTTGGAACTCCCGGAATTGCTCTAAAATCGGCAAAGTGATAATTAAGATTAATGCCTGCAGATATTCCGTATCGGGGTCTGAGGGTGTCTTGAAAATCCTTTGGCTTTACTTCGGAAAAGCAAATCAGTGTAAAGAATAATATAAAAAGTGTTTTTTTCATAAATTATCTTTGGATGAGCATCTTGCCGGATTTCATCTGCGATGGTGTTTCCAATACATAAAAATACGTTCCGGGATTGAGTTGAGAAATATCAAAGATAATCGAATAAGCCCCCGGCGTCATATATCTGCTTAATATAGAAGCTTTTTCATTTCCGTTTATATCCGTTATGTAAATTTTTGTCCTTCCTTCCTCGATTATCTCAAATTCGATTTCAGCAGTATTTTCAGCAGGATTTGGCTTTATAAGCGACAGTTCAAGGCTTTCCACCGATTCAAAAAGTCTCGGTCCGCCTTCATGGCAGACGTTTTTCAGACGGAATATTCCGAATGAAGAGTCTATATCGGCATATCCTGCTATGGGATAAATATCGGTAATTCTAATAGTGTCTGTTTCGCTGTTTCCCAGAGCCGTTTTAAAAGGAAAAACGGCGAGGGTAAGATTGTCTTCCATAGTTTCAGGCGGTATTTCTATATTGATTTTTAACCGGCGGTTTTCCAATACTCCCTGCGGAGTAGGATTTATAGGAATCAAGAGAGTGGGATTTACATCCAGAACCGCTGTAAATCCTTGTATTTTTGAACGCTCCAGGTCAACCTGCTCAGCAAGCTGAACCGGTAAACTTAATACCTCGCCGGGCGATGCTTCAAGGTTCCCGGGAATAACTATTTTTACATAAGCCTTCCAGACCCCTTCTCCCCGCAGGGGAATCGTATAATCAAAATCACCGCAGGGCGAATATCCAGAAATTTTAACTGTATCCGTGAAAATACCTTCTTCCGCATTGAAGCGGACATTTATAACCAGTGAATCTCCCGCGGGAACAACACCCGGCACCGGTTTGCTTAAAGATAATACCTCAAACTGAGGTCCTGCTGCGGTTATGAATTCTTCGATATTCAAATCGGCAGTGCCGGTATTTTTAAAAACAATAACCGTATCTTTGTTCATTCCGATGATAACTCTGCCGGCGTCAAGCTCTTCGTAAACACTCATGTCCACATGTTTTGCCGTGCCGCGGAGATAAAAACTCCGCTTTACGTCGCACGTATCGAATGTAATTTCAAACAATCCTTCATAGATACCCGATTCTCCCGGGACAAATGTAACTTCATAAGTCTGCACTTCGCCGATGATGAACTTTTCACCCAAATCCATCGAAGTAAGATACCCTTTGGGCAGGTCAAAATCGGATGCGATTACGGGCCTGTCTGAGATATTTTCATTGACTATGCTCATGGTCAGGGTCAGGCTTGTATCCGGACTGCATAGAATCAATTCTCCGAAATCAAGCGTGTCCGGAGATAAACTGATTCTGATATCATTTATTATAAGCTCGATTTGAATAGTCGTGTCTGTGCCGCATTGTGTTTTTAAGGTTAAATCGGTAGAAACAGTTCCTCCCTGTCTTCTGCCGGTGAAAGTTATTGCTGCTTCTTTTGTTTCTCCTGCACCTATGCTGATATTTGACGGATGGATGAAAAGCGGGTTTGAACTGCTAAGCTCAAAATCAAGATTTCTGCTGTCGCTGTTTGTGATTTTTATAAAAGTATCAACTGTATCATCCGGGCAGATGTTTTCTATCGGCGGCGCTTCCACCGAGAAAAGCGGTTTATGGACGTCTGCCGAAAGCTCTATGAAAATCAACTCTCCGCAGGGGTCTGTTATTGTCAAAGTGGAAGATACAGAACCTTCCGCAGAGCTTCCCGTAAAACGCAAAGGAACATTTCTGGTCTCAACTGTGTCAAATTCTGCAGATGAGTATGCAAGGGCGCTGTCGAGAAATGCAAAAGGTGGCGATATTTCGCCAATAAATTTGGTTTTCACTGATGCCTGAGTACTGATGCTGATGTTCGTGTCTTTACTTTCATCCGGGCAGAGCGTCCCGAAATGAATTTTGTTATTATCGATTCCTCCAATTGTATAGGAAAGTTTGCCCTTTTCTGCTGATATCGGAACATGCAGTTCAGGGATGGTATTACTGTTTTTTATGATTAATGTGTCGTAGTAAATGCCCGTGTTTTGAGCGGTTAGGCTTATTTGTATTTCAACCGGGCTTCCGGGCTGTATGTCAAAAGCGCCGCCGCCGTTTATTAGAAAATTTGTTCCTGCGGTAAGTAATGTTTCCGTTATGTTTATTACGGAACTGCCGTTATTTTTCAATGTAATAACCTGCGAGGTATCATTGCTGCAGAAAATTTTTCCGAAAACGGCAGGATTGGGTGATGCTGTCAGTATGCCGGGTTTTATATCATAAATAAACTGTATTTCTTCGGGTGTAAGGACGCGGCTGTATATCCTAACTTCGTCAATAATTCCATGAAAAAAAGCTTCCGCCTTTCCGTCAAAAAAAGCGCCGACGGCGGCAAACATCTGTCTTGTGATAGGATCGCCGTTAAAAGTTGTTCGTGTTTCTTCCGAACCGTTTATGTAAAGAATAACCTCATCGGAATTATAATCGCGCACTCCGCAGACGTGGTACCACTCCCCTGTCTGCCAGCCGGAAGGCGGATTGTAAGAAAGCGGCGGTATCATGGATGCACCGAACCCGCCGGCGCCGTCAGTCTGGAAAATGAACTGATTTTTCGGCGCAGTAAGAGAGCCGAATCCCAGAAGTATATCATCGGTAGGTCTGTTGTCCGCAACGGAAAGCAAAGTACTCCCAACCCCTGAAATTGTTTCTGCGGGTATGCTTGCCGGGTTGAACCACATAGACCAGGAAAAACCGTTATCAGAAATGTAAGAAGTGGTAAATTCGGCAGGAAGCTCAATAAAGTCATCTGTTCCGTCGAAGCTGTAAGCCATTCCCAGCCTGCCGCTTACACACTGCGGGTCTCCGTGGATTATGCCGCTGCGCCCGTTGCCGCTCTCATCTGCGGGGGAGCATTCAAAGGGCAGAAATACCTCTAAGTTCTGGCTGAGGTTCTGACCGAATAAAGCGCCGCCGGTAAGAAAAACAACAGCTATTATAATAATATTTATTTGTGAATATTTATTAATTTTATTCTTCATATTTATTTTCTTTCATTAAAATCATACATATAAATACAAAACTTATGCCAAAAGACATATAAAAAATAAAACATATAAAAAGATATAATATATAAAATTATTTTTTTCTTGATTTTTTTAAAAATATTCTATAACATGCCATTCTGAGAAATGTTAAAAAGGAATATTTGAACAAACCGCTTAGTATCTGACCGAAAGCACGGAAAAAAAGAGTACTGCACATAAGAGCGAAAATGAACGAATTTTTAATTTTAAATACGGGAGCTTTTATGAAAAAATTCTACTTCATTGCATTGATAACCGCAGTTATGATATTCTCCATATCAAATCTGCATGCTCAGGTCCTTACGGTATTTGATGTAAACTCAACAGGATTTCCTACAATTTCAGCGAAATTTTTCGCTTACAACTCCGATTACGAACGAATAACGAATCTCACACCCGCAGATTTCGAGGTTACGGAAAACGGCGAAGAAAGAAGTGTTACTCTTGTAACATGCCCGAGCCAGAATCCCGATCCTTTATCATCTGTACTGACGATTGATATTTCGGGTTCAATGGGATGGGGCGCCGATCCCAATATCAATCTTGCCAAAGGAGCGGCATCGGCGTGGGTGAAAGCGCTGGACCTCGGCAACTCCGAATGTGCCATATCTACTTTCAATCATGACAATTATTTCACTCAGGATTTTACTACTAATGAAACGAGGCTTTTGGACAGAATCGACGATTTAGACCCTTTCGGCGGAACCGATTATGACGAAGCTCTGCTTAACTCTCCCGCGGGAGGAATACAGGTTGCCAAACGCGGTCAGCATAAAAGGATAATTGTGTTTTTAACAGACGGTATGCCGAATTATCCTCCAAATACTACTGGAATAATAAATGCAGCAAATAACGATAATATAACAATTTACAGCATCACTCTCAAGATGCCCTGCCCTTCAATGCTTCAGCAGATTTCCACCCAGACAGGCGGAAAATGGTTCGGAAATGTAGAAACCGTGCAGGAAGCAATCGCTATTTATATGCAGATTTTAAACGAAGAGCAGGGTATTGACCCTTGCGAAATCCGCTGGACAAGCTCGCCGGGCTGCACTACGGGGAAAACCGCTCAGATAGAAATACCGGATCTTTCCCTTTCCACAACCGTGCGCTACAACGTTCCAGCAGCAACATCAATAGCACATTTTGAAATTGATGAAGAAAATACAAGACTGGGAATAGTTCAGCCCGGCACCAACAAAGACACAACGGTAACGCTTACGGCAAAAAATGCCGATTTGACCATAAACAGCATCACGGGAAACAATGCTAATTTTTCAATTCAGGGTGTGTCTTTTCCCAGAACCGTTCTAAAAAACCAGTCTCTCAATCTGACTGTGCGTTACTCGCCGGCGGATTCTACATTCCAGACTGTTAAGTTCGATATTGACCAGAATATATGCGATGACGAAAGCTTCCAGCTTTCTGCGGGCGATCCCGCCAAGCCGCCGAGCAACAACACACTTAAGCTCACTCATCCCAACGGCGGAGAAAAATTCCTGATTTGCACCGATACAATCATAACATGGGAGGGCACTCTTGAAACGGACACGGTTTCTCTTATCTGGAGCACGGACAACGGCTCTAATTGGTATCTTATCGAAGCAAATGCTTCGGAAAACCGTTACGAATGGGAAGACCTGCCTATTATTAATTCCGGTCAATGCTTGGCAAAAGTGATTTTCAGCAAATATACCGGTACGAATGCCGACTGGATAAAAAGCGCTTTATCTATTAACACCGAAACAAAAAACAGGGCATATTCCATTTCGCGGGATGCAAGCGGCAATTTTTACGTGGCGGGAAGGCTCGACGGAACGGAATATTATGATACTAACATGACAGTATCACTGATAAGTTCAGGCGGGACGGATGCCTTTGTCGCAAAATACAACAGCAGCGGAGAAGCCCAGTGGGCAAGAAAAGGCGGAGGTCCTGGCAATGACATGGCATTAGAAAGCGATGTTGACGAGTTCGGCAGTGTTTTCGTAACGGGTTATTTTCGGGATACGGCGGTTTTTGATACTGAAACTCTTATTACTAAAGCATTTGCGCGGATGTTTGTTGCAAAATACAATACAAACGGCACCCTGCAATGGATAACCCCGGGCGGAAGCAGCGATTCCGCAGAAACTTCTTTCGGCATGGAAGTTAGAACCGACAATGCCGGCAATATTTTTGTGGCAGGCTCTTTTACCGGTACGGCTGATTTTGGCAGCTCGGTGCAGTTAACGAGTTCAGGCTCCGATGATATTTTTCTTGCAAAATATAATTCAAGCGGCGTGTGCCAGTGGGCAAAAAAAGCCGGTGGAAGCGGTTCCGATGCAGCCATGGGTTTAGACCTTGACTCTGACGGAAATATTTTTATTTCAGGAGGTTTCGAAGGGACTAGCAATTTCGGGAACGGGAAATCGCTTACTTCTTCAGGCAATACTGATGCATTTGTGGCAAAATATAATTCAAGCGGCGAGTGTCAATGGGCGAAAAAAGCCGGCGGAAGCGGGCTTGATTACAGCACAAAAGCCGCCCTGGACGATGGTGGAAATCTTTTCGCTGCGGGAGCTTTCAGCGGAAACGCAGACTTCGGAAACAGTGTAAATATGAACTCTAACGGAGGAACTGATATTTTCGCTGCAAAATATGACGGTGAAGGCGAATGCCAATGGGCAAGAGGCGGAGGCAGTTCTAACAATGAAGAAGCGCTCTGCCTTACAACCGATTATATCGGCAATGTTTTTGTAGGCGGATACTTTACAGGGCAGGCGCAGTTGTGCAGTTTTAATCTTGCTCATGCAGGAGAACAGGACGCCTTTATGCTAAAATACAGTAATTTCGGAAACTGCGAATGGGCATATTATTTCCAGAGTGCTGACAGAGAGAACTGCCACGACGTAGTGAAAGACAATCAGGGAAATATTTTTGCGGCGGGCGCAAGCTATGATGATTTTCATATCTTTCACATAGATTACGGTCAGGTGCTTATGGAAGATGAATCCGACGCCGTTTGGTCTATTTTAGCGCCCGATTTGGAAATAAAAGACCTAAGCATGGGGCAGGCTGTTATTCAAGGCAGAAAAGATACATTAGTTACTGCCTGCATAACAAATAACACAGATATTCCCGTAAAGATTGATTCACTAAGCATAACAGGCAGCAATGCCTCCGATTTTGCAGTTACTTCAGGCATACCGCCTTATGAACTTGCATCGGGTGAATCAAAAAATATTGAATTTGTCTTCAAACCTCAGACAGCAGGAACTAAAACAGCCAAACTCAACATTTTTGCCGGCTGCGTTTTCATGGAAGCTGACCTTTCAGGTGAAGCGGTAGAACCGAAACTGGAAGCTCTGACTGAAGACATCGATTTCAAAAAAGTACTGGTAGGCACTGATAAGGATACCATTGAGACCACTATTGAAAACACAGGCTCTACGGCGGTAACAGTCAATACAACGGAGCTTATCGGACCGGACACACAGCAGTTTTCCATTATCGAAGGCGGCGGCAGTTTCACTCTCAATCCCGGCGAATCAAGAGAGGTGAAGCTCAGATTCTCCCCTGAGGAAACCGGCAGGACAAGCTGTATTATGCACTATAATTTCAACGGACCCGGCTCACCCCTGCAGACAGTTCTTTACGGAGAAGGCATTGTAGTGCCGGAGATTACCGGAGACCAAAGCATAACTTATCAAGAAACACCTTGCGACAGCACAACAAAAACCGATTCAATCGAAGTTATGA
The DNA here is from genome assembly GCA_964577665.1 of uncultured Hyphomicrobiales bacterium. Classification (GTDB taxonomy): domain Bacteria; phylum Bacteroidota; class Ignavibacteria; order Kapaibacteriales; family UBA2268; genus CAYVTD01. The sequence goes on along the minus strand of CAZOBD010000025.1, from coordinate 6,881 downwards.
ATACTGGAAACGACACCCTTAAAATTACGGCTTATTCAATAGAGCCTGCGGGCAGCGGCTTTTCACTCAGCGAACCGAATATGTTTCCGGTAAACATTCTGCCGGATTCTTCATTGAAAATCGACATTGAATTTAAATCAAGTAATTTCGGTGAGCAGACGGCGGCGCTTAAGCTTACAACCAATGCCGCAAACGTCGATAACGGCGAGTTTGAAGTAACCCTTAACGGAAAATGGGCATTTACAGATTTTGTTCTTTCAAGGGATAACATAACTTTCCCCGATATGGAAGAAGATGAAGAAGGCACCGACACTTTGACAATAATAAATACGGGTTCGGAATCTCACACATGGACTGCCCCTGTTGACCTTGGAGAATTTGAAATAGTAAGCATACAGCCTGCCATAACTCCGGCGGGGGGGGCTTCTATCGTAAAGGTCAAGTTCAAAGGAGGAAAACCCGGCGATGTTTTCACAAAATCGCATCTTTTCAAAGACAAATGCAATCATGAAAAAACTCTTACGCTTGAGGCAAATGTTGTTTCCGGCGGCGACCCTGAAATTTCAACAAACTCTTCGGTACAGACAGAAACAGGCATTTGTGAAAACAGCGTTGAGTTCGATGTGGAAGTAAGTAATACCGGCGGCAAGTCTCTGACAATATCGGATGCTGTGATAAGCGGCGCTGATGCCTCCTATTTCTCCTTCAAGACCCCTTTCGGCGAAGTTTCTATTGTACCGGGCAGTTCCAGAAAAATCACGCTTGTCTTTACTTCAGATGAAGCAGGAGAAAAAACTGCTCTGCTGACCCTTACTTCAAACGCAGTTAATGCAAACAACGGTAAAACAGAAATAACTCTTACAGGCAAAAATGACATTTTGAAACTTACTTACCAGCCAAATTCGATAGATTTTGGAGAATTAAACGAAGGAGAAACTTCAGACAGACAATTTACAATTTCAAACGAGGGAAGCGTTTCGGTCGATTTTTCTTATGCCATTCCCTTCACGATTGGCAGGTTTATGTTCAACGAACTCAATCCCGCAGAGATTCAGCCGGGAGAAACATCTACAGGGAATATTAAGTTTTTAGGCGGCAGCGCCGGACAAACCTACGAGCAGACTTTCATGCTGCAGGACACATGTAAGAATACATATACATTTTCTTTGAAAGCACAAGTACGCGATGTGGAAAGCGTTAACGAAACCAGACGTAGCGGAGTCGTACTCTGCCAGAATGTGCCTAATCCCAGCTCAGATTTGACTTCAATCGAATTCGAGCTGAATAAAACTCAAAGCATAGAATTAAGTCTGCACGACGTACTCGGAAGGAAAATCGCCGTTGCAGCTGAAGGTATTTATTCTGCCGGAAGACATCTCTCAGAACTCAGTACTGCCGGACTATCTCCTGGAACATATTTTTATATCTTAACCTGCGGTAATGTAGTTCTTACAAGAAAGCTGGAAGTGATAAAGTGATGTTGAAGTTTTAGAGGAAATCTCTTGACTTTGACACCCGAATCAGCAATTGGCAAATAAATCCTTTCCTCAAAGAAGGAAAGGACTTTCTAAAAGTTTAGGGTTTTCATACTCCCCTCCCCTTCGGAGAAAGGGTGGGGGGCTGACATTGCGCGAACTTTGTGGTAATCCCTCCCCGCCCCTCCCTTTTAAAAAAGGGAGGGAGTAAAATAAAAATCATCCCCTTGGGTGATTATACCTAATCATGGGTGTTTCATCTGTTTATTTGTTGCTTCGAGAAAATTGAATCTTGTCATTCCGCACTTGTTGCGGAATCTCGAATTAGGTGATCTTCATTCGTGAGATTCCGGCATTCCGCTTCGCTCCAGCCGGAATGACATCCATAATTTCAATTTTTCAACTATTTCAAAAAAAATCATCTCCTTGTGTTATTCACCAAATCATGGGTGTTTCATCTGTTTATTTTAAGCCCCACCCTAACTCTCCGCAAAGGGAGGGTATTCATAATTTTTCACCCTCCCCTTGGGGAGGGGTGGGGTCTCTTATGGTTTTTCTTTTACAATACGATTTTTTCTTCAATATATGGCAAATCTGCCAAAAAAAAATCATTCCCTTATGTGATTTCCCCTAATCATGGATGTTCCATATATCTATTTTTTGATATTTTCGGGTAATGGGAGGATGGTATTTCTTCTAATTATGAATTGACTTACATTATTAAGATGTCAAAGTCAAGAGAGCAATCTTTTAATAAAACCATTTATTTATAAGGGCAAGGTAGATATTATCTTTCTATTCCTGAAATAAGCCGTATTTTATCAGCAGGGCTTTGGCTTTTTCGTAATCTTTCATACGATTGTAATACAGCTCATAAAGATTGGAATATGCAATCTTTTTGTTTGGGTCTATATCCAAAGCCTTCTGCAGCGCTTTTTCAGCTTCATAATAATTCCCCGCTGCCATGTGCATGTATCCCAAATTATTAAAAGCCTGCGCATCATTTGGAAAAGCCCTTGTGTATTCTTTAGTTATTTCAATGGCTTTTTCAAAATTTCCTTCTTCAAAGTATTTTGCGCCCCACTGCTGATAAAAATCTCTCAGATTGAAATCCGAATCTTTTTCAAACAATATATCTACGTATTTCTTTGCGTTGTCGTAGTTTCCGGTTTGTGTATAGGCGTAATACAGATTATAAATGACGTCGATGTTAAGCGTATCGAGTTTTTCTTTTGCTTCAAGGAGGATGGGAATTGCTTTTTCATACTCGCCCGCCTGCCCGTAGGCGGCTGAAAGATTCACCTTAGCATCTGGACGGGCGCTGTCTGCTTTGTCTGCGGCTTCCAAATATTTGACAGCGCTGTCTATTTTGTTCTGCCGGAGGAAAAGCATTCCTAAATTATTGTAATAATCAAAGTTAGCGGAGTCCAATTCAATGGCTTTTCTTAGCTGCGCTTCGGCAGAAGAAACTGCCCGGCGATTACCGTAGGTTATGGAGAGACTGAATCGGCGCATGGGGTCTTCCGGCTGCTCTTCCACTGCTTTTTCCCAGTATTTAAGCGGCTCCGAATAGTTTTTTGCCTCGGTAAAATTAATAAGAGAGTATGCAATTAATATTATGATGAAGATCAAAGATGTTTTTTTGCCGCCAGTGAAAGATTTATCCGGTAAAGATTCCTTTAGAAGAATGAAAACCGCAGGAATAATAAAATACAGGCGTGTTTCGAGATAGTCAAAATAGCCCGCAAGCGAGGAACTCGGAGCTAAAACAGATGGAAGAATGCCCAAAATCAGCCAAATAATCCCGCATGTGAAAAGAGGAGATATTCTGTTGTGTTTCCTATAAGTAAAATAAAGCATTGCGGCGAGTGCAGCCGCTCCCAGCGCAAGCGAGATGAAGTTATATGAAGCTAAGACAGATATATTAAATGGAAATAGAAACTTCGCTAAAGATTCGGGCAGCACTCTGACGCCTTCTAAAACTGCAAAGATGTCAACTCCCTTATGAAAAAAGGGTTCACTTAAGTTACTTCTTAAATATATCCATATCAGCCATCCTGCAGCCCATAAGCCGGCAGATATTCCGAGCGTCCTTCTTTCATAATCTTTTTTTAAAATAACGGTATATGACAAAAAGATAAAAGGAAGGAGAAGCGCTGTTTCTTTCGAGAATAAAGCCGCTAAAAGAAAAATGAAATGCAGTAAATAGCGGGCAGGTTTCGGATTTTGAAAAAGCTTGATGTAAAAAATGAAAGAAAGCAGAGAAAACATAAGAAGCAGCATATCGTTTCTGCCGGGTATCCAATGGAGCGCGTTTGTTACAAGCGGATGCACCGAAAACAGCAAAGCCGCCATCAGAGAAAATGTTTTATTCAGGCCAAGAAGTACTAAAAAACGGAATAAAAAACAGGCAGAAAGAATATGCAGAAGAAGATTTGTCAAATGGTAAAAGAGCGGCTCGCCTCCCCCCACAGCCGTATCGAGCATAAAACTAAGAGTTACCGCAGGGCGGTAATATCCGCTGCCTAAGTATCCTTTTGTAAAAGCGTCGCCGGCATTGGAAAGATTGCCGTAGTAATCCTTCGCAAGTGATACAAGATTGTCGTCATGCTCCACAAACTCAAAAGAAAGCGTCTGAGCGTTTACGGCAAGCGCAAGCACAATAATTACGACATAAGGCGCCTTTAAAAGCGATGCAAAAAAGTTTGATTTCTTTTCTTCTGCTTGTTTTCTATTTTTTTTTGACATTTTATTACCTTTATTTTTTTCTTTCCGGATGTTAATTCCAGATGTTGGACATCATTTAAATCAAATCTTTTATTTTGTAACTCGGAACAGTTTTTTGCGAAAATTTTTCTAATTCATTCTTTTTTATTTGCGACAGTATTTTTTCTTTTTTTGGGTTTCTGAATAACGCCTCTTCATTATTCGTTCTGTTAAAAAGATGATAATATTTTTCGTACTGAACTTTCATATCTGTTATGATTGATGTCCAACATCTTGCAGATGTTGGACATCTGTATTTTGAGTAATAGCCCTTAATTTTCAAAATATTTCAACTGATTTGCAGTATCTCTCAGATGTAAACATCCTGATTAATATCAAACATTAAACCTTTTCTGCCACAAACTAAGCGTAAGCAGGGAAAATATCTGCACACCGTAGTTTCGCTTTCCTTTTTTGTGTGATAAGAGCATTTTTTCAATGAAATTCCTGTTGAATATGCCCTCTTTAACAAAATAGGAGTTAAGAACCTCATCCTTTGCAAAATCATACCATTGGTTTCTCAGCCATTCGTTTACGGGCGCCCAGAACCCCTGCTTTTTGCGGTAAATTATCTCATCGGGCAGTATCCCCTCCACAGCTTTTTTCAATACATACTTCGTTGTTATTTTATCGGGAGTTCTTATTTCGGGTCTGAGGGATGCAGTAAACTCTACAAGCCTGTGATCTAAAAATGGAACGCGGGCTTCTATGCTGTGCGCCATGCCTATTTTATCCACCCGCATGAGAAGAATTTCAGCCAGGCGGTTTTGAAGCTCAACGAATAAAATCCTCTGAAGATAGTCTGCATCCGGTTTAAAAGATAGAGCGTCTTTGTGAAGAGAATCGGCATATTTTGCAGGAATTTTGCTCAAATCAACGTGTTTTTTTGAAAACAGATGCTTCTGAAAAGAAGGCGAGAAAATCGGCATACCGCTCCAGTAAAGCTGTTCGCCCTCTGCGCCTCGCCGGAAATACTCAAGCACCTGATAAAGTTCTGCCGGCTCAAGGCCGGCTTTCAATATAGCATAAATCGATTTCTTAAGAAACTTTGGCAGTGCCGTAAAGAATTGCCAGTATGAGTTGTAAAAATTATACTCCCGCATCATCCACGAATAGCCTGTAAACTGCTCATCGCTGCCTTCGCCCACCTGGACAACAATCGTGCCGCTTTCGCGGGTGAGTTTACTCAGGAAATACAGCGGTATGCAGACAGGGTCGGCATTAGGTTCGTCTTCGTGCCAAGTAAGGTCCTGTAAAATTGGGAATGCATCCCGGTCGTCAATCAGAATCTCTCTGTGGTTCGTTTTGAAAAGCTTTGCTATTTTTCGGGCGTATTCCAGCTCGTTGTATTTCTCAAGTTCCTTGAAACCAACCGTATATGTGTCAACCGGCCGATCCATCAGCTCTGCCATAAGGGCAGCGTTCAGACTCGAATCAATACCCCCGCTTAAAAAAACGCCGAAAGGCACATCGCTCATCATGCGGTCTTCCACTGCTTTTCGCAAAATGCGCAGAGTTTCTTCCTGCGATTCTTTTTGACTGAGCCGGCTGTATTCCGGATTCATAAACGGGCTCCAGTACCTTTTTAACTGTAAGCCGTCTTTGATGCTGATGGTTAAGAAATGTCCGGCGGGAAGTTTCCTTATATTTTTAAAAAGGCTTTCATTGCGGCTGGTCATTCCAAAATTGAGATAGTTAGGCAGTTCGCTTAAATTAAGTTCGGGAGAAACCAAAGGATGCTCCAGTATTGACTTTATCTCCGATGCAAAAAGAAAAATGCCGTTTTTTTGCATGAAATAAAGGGGTTTTATGCCGATGCGGTCGCGAGATGCGAATAGCTCATGCTTTTCTTCGTCCCATACGGCAAATGCCCACATGCCAATCAGTCTTTCAACGATTTCAGCCCCGAATTCATTGTAACCGTAGAGGATTGTTTCAGTGTCGGTGCCGGATTTGTACTTGTATCCTCTGCTTTCGAGCTCTTTTCTCAGCTCAAGATGATTGTAAATTTCCCCGTTGAAAACGATTGTGAATCTTCCGTCGGCGGTGCTCATGGGCTGGCTGCCGGCATCGCTGAGGTCTATGATAGCGAGCCTTCGGAACGAAAAGCCGCAGCTTGCTTTCTGCGAAATCCACTGCCCTTCCGAGTCGGGTCCGCGATGCACAATGACATCGCTCATCTTTTTTAAAATGCCACTGCTGATATAATTTCGGCTGTCGCTTCCGCTTAGATTAAAAATTCCGGCTATTCCGCACATTTTTTACTATTATCCCGATTAAATCATCTAAATTAATCAATAATACGAAAATAATTGAAGTATTAAAAATATAATTATTTTAAGGAGACTTTTCAAGAGAGCGGCTTACGTACCGTTCATATTAATTTAGCTTTATATTATCATTTAATACTTATGAATAATTAAAACATTAGCATTATCTTATCAAACCTGCAGAATAATAATGCTTTATATTCCGTATTTTAGAATAATTTTGCATTATTTCACTGAAATATTTATATTAAAGATAAAGATAAAGATAAAGATAAAGATATAAATTATTTTTCACTCCTTACCAAACTCCGATTTGGTAAGGAATATATCCTGCGAAACTGAGTTTCGCCTGAAATGAACATTCCCAAAT
>CAZOBD010000024.1:0-32555 GCA_964577665.1 uncultured Hyphomicrobiales bacterium | reverse complement strand
TACTGCTTGTATATCTTTTCCCATGTCTTGCCGCCGTCGGTAGTTTTGTGGATTAAATCGTAACTTGAATCACCTGGTCCATCATAACCCTCACTTCCGACAGTAAAGCCTAAATTTTTATTAATGAAAAACATTTTATATGCATGAGTAACGCTATAGAAATAGGTCATATCCCAAGTTTTGCCTCCGTCTTTTGTACGTACAAAAAAACCCTTGTTATTACCTCCAGATAAATAAGCAAAATCAGTTGGTGAAAACATCCAGACTTCTGTTATTCCAATACCAGGAGCATCCACATGATGAGTAAAAGTCTTCCAGCCGTCATTTGTAGTATATACTTCCAAATTCATAGCTGCGGCTATACCATTAATTGAATCCAGCATATAAATATGCAATACTCTGTCGCAATAGGGACAATTCATTATATCTTTTCTGTTTGGCAGATAAACTGAGTCGGAAAAAGACCTGCCCCTGTCAGTGCTTTTCCGTATCATGCCGTCACCGAATGTCTGATAAGTGATATATAAGTAATCTTCCGAAGGCCAGCTCATGTTTGTGACAAATATTATATTACCCCACCAGCCGGGTACTTCGTCATGAATTAAATTCCAAGTAAATCCTCCGTCTTTTGACTCATACAGGCGACATCCAGATTCTTTATATGCTACAAGCATAATGCAATCAGTTGAGTCTTGGCATTGTATTTTATACACGGATTCATATAACTGCAGTTTGTGAGTTTCTTTCCATTTTAATTCCGCTATGGCTGGGCTTTGCAAATTAAGAAAGACAATGAGTATAAGTATTAATTTCAAAAAGTAATTCATTTTTCACTCCAAGTATTATAAAATGCGGCTTTTACCGATCTTATGCAAAAGCAATTTTTTCTCTCCTTTTTGTTTTAAAAAGAGAGTTTTTCTAAGGCGGTCTGTTTTGCATGGGGATGCCTTTCTGATAATGATACATCTATTTCTCACCTGCCCTAATAATTAAGGAAGGTAAAATCATCATAATCAAATATGTATATAGATACGCCGAGCCCGTATCGAGGGCTTACAGTATTATTTTCTTAGAAACCCAAATTATAAATTATATCAATTTTTTCGCGCCTTATCCCATTCACCAAGTCCAAACAGTAATATCCAAATCGAATTGCTCTTTTAATCCGTCCAAATAGTCTTTTTTTGCCATTTATAACTTATACAAATTATTAAACTAATTTAAAGTAAAAAAAAAACAGGAAACCTAATTAATTTTTATTCATTTATTATATTCTTGTTAAGTAATATTAATTTTTGCAGAAGTCCGGCATCTTCTTGAGGTCTGAGATCTGTTTTATTGTAAATAACAATTTGAAAGTTTTTTCTAATTTTTCCGCACTTATAACAATTAATCTGCGTCTAATAGCTAAGTATGAACAGAGTGGTATTTCAAATTTGAACAGAAATGAAAATTTTAATATCAAATTCCGCAAAGAACTGGGGAGGCAATGAACTTTGGTCTTCTTCGCTTGCCAATGATCTTGCCGAAAGGGAGCATGAAGTTTTTTTCGCTTTCCGGACAGATATTTTCAAAGGCAGGCTCGCAAAAAAAGTAAATAAGATAAGACTTCCCTTTAAACACGAATTTGATTTTAAAACGCGCGGAGAAATCATTAAGATATCAGAATCTTACGGCATTGATTTATTCCTCGCCACTAAGCGGAAAGAGTACTATATCCTCGGAAAATGCGGCAGAAGTATAAACGTCCCCGTCGTATTCAGGCTCGGGATACACCGAAAGATACCGCACTATGATATTCCTCAGCGCTATGTTTTTCGATATTACCCGGACGCAGTCATTGTAAACGCTCGGGCTATAAAAGACAAGCTTATAAATGACAAGCTCTGTCCCGAAGAAAAAATACATGTTATTTACAATGGATATGATTTTCATGCCGAATATGAATCTTATCAAAACGGGCTGCCCTCGGGAAAGTTCATTTTTGCGGCGGCGGGCAGGTTAAGCTCCCAGAAAGGATATGATATTCTGCTGCAGGCTTGCGAAATACTAAGAAAAAGAACAAACAACTTTTTCCTTGCTATTGCCGGCGAAGGACCCGAGCACGAAGCATACCAAAGCTTTATAAACAGCAGAAATTTACAGGAAAACGTAGTTCTTACGGGGGAAACGGACAACACACGCGGTTTTTTTGCAGCATCAGATGCAGTTATCATTCCCTCCAGAAGCGAAGGCATACCCAACACGCTTTTCGAAGCCTGGAGCGTAAAAAAACCTGTACTGGCTTCTAAAGAAGCAGGCATACCGGAAGCCGTTAACCATAAAAAAAACGGTTTTCTTTTTCCTCTGAAACCCGAAGAAATTGCCGATTCAATGTATTTTGCCATAAGCAGCAGTGATGCTCTAAAAAAAGTCTCAGAAACAGCTTACAATGATTTAACAACACATTTCTCTAAAGAAATTATGTTAGAAAAAACTGAAAGCCTTTTTAAATCGTTAACTGCTCTATAAGTCATTTTTTTTCAAAACATTAAAAGAGGACATAGGATATGCCCGAAGCAAAAAAAGGCGACACGGTAAAAGTACATTACACAGGAAAATTCAGCGACGGAGAAGTTTTTGACAGCTCTAAAGACAAGCCGCCTCTGGAGTTTACTTTAGGAGAAGGACAGGTTATTACCGGATTTGAAAGCGGTATTACCGGACTGCAGCCCGGTCAGAAAGCAACTCTGAGAATAAAACCGGAAGAAGCCTACGGAAACTATCATAAAGAAATGGTCATGGAAGTGGATAAAAGCAACTTTCCTCCCGACATACCCCTCAAAGTAGGTGAACATCTCGAACTGGGCCAGCCCGACGGCAAAAAGTTTATCGTAAGAATTACCGATGTCGGCGATCAGGCAGTAACACTCGATGCTAACCATCCTCTTGCAGGAAGAGAACTCGTTTTTGATGTGGAACTTGTTGAAATTCTGTAAATAATTGAGAAACATAGAAGAAGCATTAATACTTTCACTTGAGTCATCAGGCTCGGTTTGCGGCGCTGTGCTTTCAAAAGGAGAAGAAATCCTTGCGGAATACCGTGCTAATGAAAATAATCTGCACGACAGACTGCTTGCAGTTTTTGCCAAAAGACTGTTAGAAGACTTTTCTTTAAGCGTATCGGAACTGGACGCAGTGGCGGTCAATGCCGGGCCCGGTTCATTTACCGGACTCAGGATTGGAGCGTCTCTGGCAAAAGGCATGTGTTTTGGCAATACTCCCGCACTGATAGCCGTTCCCGGGATGCATGCCATCGCTTCATTTTTTAGCGGGCAGGCTGCCCTGAAAAAGAAAAGCACACTTTTCATCGCATTGATTTCTTATAAAAACTTCATTTACACACAAAAGTTCAGTACGAATGTTGAACCATTGACCGGTATTCTTTTTAGAGATTTGGATGATATACCTGAAGAAGAGTATCGTGATTGTTTCATAGCCGGCAGCGCAGCCGGGCTTCTTAGCAATGACAAAGAAAATACTAATGTTACTTTTATCTATCCCGGAATGATTTCTTCTTATGCTTTGAAGATGTATAAAAATAAACTTTTTGTCAAACCGGCAGATTTTTCCCCCGAGTACTCCCAGGATTTCAAACCTACATTGAAATAAACCTATTTTATTTCTTTGTTATATGGATTTTTTTTAATATTTTCTTTTTTTATCTTTATATATTACTTTCAGTTCATTTAATATTTGTTGTAATAAATATCCTTAAGACTATTTAATAATTTAATGAAACGGGTATATGAAAAAAGAAAATCTGACAAAAAAAATTCTCCTGATAATTGCAGCGCTGTTCATCCTGTTTGCAGCCTTGGAATGGATTGCCGTTCAGCCCGATTTGAAAGAATTTTCAGTTCTCACGGAAAATAAAAACGCCCTTAAACTTTTGAAAAACACTGCCGAAATTACAGAAGTAATCCAAAAAGAACGCTCCTGCCTTTCCAAAATAATATTCAGCGGCGAATGCACTGAAAAAAAATCACGGCAGATATTCAAAACAAGCGATTCTGCCTTTGAGAAATATATAAACGAACTTACAGAATTTGATAATTCAGTATATCCCTCTTTAAATAATAAGGAAAAACTAATAGAAGCTTATGAAAAAATAAAAATTTTCAGAAAAAGAGTTATAAGCGGCGGTAAAATCCTTGAATTGGCAAAAGAAAATTTCTATAATCCATACGAATCTTTTTTAAATGAACTTTCGAAAATATATTATGATATTGTAAATTCTCCCACAACACGCGGCACAGGAAAAGCTTTTTACGGATATGCCAATCTTGCTCAAGCTAAAAGGCGTCTTCTCGATTTAATGCCTCTTATACTAAAAAGCAGCTTCGAAAACGGAGATAAACATCCGGCAGATTTGAGTTATCTTGACAGAGAAGCAAAAGAAATAAAAGAAGACCTTTCGTTTGATGCTCTTACTCTATCTCAGCCTGTCCGACATGCAGTTATTCAATTCAAAAAAAGCAGTGAATGGAACATATTAGAAAATTCATACCCCGATTTGCAGTCAGCAGAAAGCCGGAACAAGAGTAAGAATGAAATAATAAACGCTCTGGAGAACCTGGAAAAAGAGTTTCAAACAATCGAATTTGCTGAAATTAACAGCATCGAAGAAAAAGTTACGTCAGCTTATGATGCCTCTTATCAGAATCTGATAATAAGAAACGGGGAAATGCTGCTGCTGCTTATCGCTTTTGGGGTTTTTACTTTTGTACTGATTCGATGGACTGTTTTTCCTTTAAGAAAAATATCTGCTGCTTTGAAAGAAGAAGATACTAAGTATTTGAAAGGTTTGCTAAAATCAAACAATGAGTATTCAAGAATTGCCAAAAGTATAAACTATCTTTTTGTTCATCTGAACCTTATCAAAGACAGTGAAAACGAATTCAGGGCTATTTTTGAAAACTCCTTCGATCCTATGCTGATTTTTTCAAAAGGACGGTTCATAGACTGTAACGACGCCGCAGTCGAGTTTTTAAAGTATAAAACCAAAGCAGACCTAATTAATAAATCTCCACTCGACATATCGCCCGAGCTGCAGAAAGACGGCAGCAAATCCGCAGATGGAATCGTCAGCGCCATAGAAACCCTTAAGCAGCAGGGTTCTTACCGCACTCAGTGGCTTTTGGAGTTGAATGACGGCTCAGCAAAAAACATAGAACTTACACTTACTCAGATTAGTCTTACCGTCGAAGATATTATCCATGTTATATGGCGGGACCTAAGCCAAATAACAGAAATGAACAACCAGCTGCGGGAGTCTCAGGAGCTTTACAAACTTTTGATAAGCACTTCTCCCGACATGGTAGTCTTTACCGATATGGAAGGTGTGATAACTTTTGTTTCCGAAAAAACGGTAACATATACCCGCTCAGACAGCGTGGACGAGATAATTGGGACAAATGTTCAAAAGTGGATAGCCCCTGAAGATATTGAATTAGCCCTCAGCAACATGAAAAAGCGTTTCTTTGAGGAGCTTCAGCCTCAGATATATTCCATGCTCAGAAAAGACGGCACTGTTTTCAAAGGCGAAGTTAATGCTCAGCCTGTTTACGACAGAAACCACAACCCTAAAGGTATTCTTTCCGTTATAAGAGACGTTACTGACAGGATTCAGATGGAAAATTCCATCAGAAAATCAGAAAGAGAACTGGAGATAAGAAATGCCATAGCAAACATATTTTTATTCTCGGATGATGAAAAAGTCTTTGAAGAAGTTCTTAATCTTCTGCTGGGTATTTTTGAGTGCGATTTCGGTCTTCTCGGATATGTTAATGATGAAAATCAGTTGGTAGTTCCCACTTTTACAAGCGATATTTGGGATGTGTGCCGTGTAAAAGACAAGACATATACTTTCGATCTTGATTCATTCAAAGGCTTTTTCAGAAAGAGTATTTATGAAAGAAAAACGTTCTTACAAAATGATGAATTAGAAGTGCCCGCCGGTCATATAAAACTTCGTAATGCTCTTTCTTCTCCGATAATTATGAAAGAAAAACTGATAGGATTAGTAAGCCTTGCGGATAAGCACGAAAATTTTAACAAAAGGGATGCCGAACTCCTTGAGACAATAGCAAATTATCTCGCACCCATTATTCAACTGAGATTAGATACAGAGAAAGAAACCGAAAAAAGAAGAACAGCCCAGGAAGAAAATTTCCTGAAAGCTTTTCTTTTAGACAATGCTAATGATACTATAATTGTGCACGATATGAAAGGGAATATAAAATACGTTAATAAAACTGCTGCAGAAACCTTGGGCTATACAAATGAGGAACTTTTGAAAATGAACATCCGCGAAATAGACACTGAAGAAAATGCCAAACTCGTAGAAAGCAGACTGAAGGAATTTGACAAGACAGGTGCAATTTCGTTTGAAGGAGCGCATAAGCATAAAAACAGCAGACACATACCTTCCGAAATAAATGCTCAGAAAGTGCAGTCTGGAGGCGAATCGCTGGTCTTAAGTATTGTAAGAGACATTAGCGAAAGAAAACAGACCGAAAAGATCCTTTTAGAAAATGAAAGGCGCTTCCGAAATCTCGTAAATTCATCCACAGACCTAATATGCGAAATGGACGGTAAAGGCATTTTCACTATGGTAAATGAGCAGTATGCAGAAATTCTGAATCTATCGGATAAAGATAAGCTGATAGGCAAAAGCGCATTCGATTTTATTCACCCGTTGGACAGGCAAAATACAATGTCAATCTACAGGCAGGGTTTGGAGACCGGCGAACCGGTCAGGGCAGTGTTCAGATTTAAATCTTTCGAACAAGGCTGGATATGGCTGGAAAGCAATGCAAACTTTTATAAAAATGAAAACAACGATGTTTTCTCCGTAGTTGTTTCAAGAGACATAAGTAAAAGCAAAGAGATTGAAGAAAATCTGATAAAAGCCAAGGAAAATGCCGAAAAAGCTAACAGGGCAAAGAGTGAATTTTTAGCTAATATGAGCCATGAAATCAGAACGCCCATGAACGCCATCTTAGGCTTCGCCGAACTATTGAAATACGAAAACCTCAGCTCAAAAAATTCCGGTTTTGTATCTAATATCATACTCAGCGGAAAAAATCTTCTGATGCTGATTAATGACATCCTTGACCTTTCAAAAATCGAAGAAGGCAGGATGGAGATAAATTACGAACCCGTATATCCCGAGATTCTTTTCAAAGAACTGAAAAGTATTTTTAAAATGAGAACCGGGGAAAAAGGTATTGATTTTATCATGGACATTGACCCGCAACTGCCCAAAGCCCTCATTTTAGATGAAACAAGGATAAGACAGATTCTTTTTAATCTTATCGGAAACGCAGTCAAATTTACTAATGAAGGATATGTGAAAGTAAAAGTAGAAAAATTTGATGCCGATCAGGAAGGCAGTATTATTGACCTTGCATTTACCGTCAGCGACACAGGCATAGGCATACCGGAGAAAGACCGGGATGCAATTTTCGAGGCTTTCAGGCAGCAGGAACAGTTAAACGTAAAGCGTTACGGCGGCACAGGATTAGGCTTGACCATTACGAAAAGGCTCGTTGAAATGATGGGCGGTGTAATAAGCCTCGACAGCAAAGAAAAAAAAGGCTCCTCTTTCAAGGTCAAAATCCCTGGGGTAAAAGTTTCATCAATGGCTGAAAGTCATTCCGAAGCGGATGAATTTCAGGGTAATGTTTTTTTTAAAGGCTCTAAAGTGCTGCTTGTTGAGGATATTGAAGCCAACAGAATAATCATCAGAAGTTTCCTTGAGCCTCTTAACCTGCAGATTTATGAAGCCTCAGACGGCTTGGAGGGTGTATCCCTAGCAAAAGAAATCAAACCCGACCTGATTCTCATGGATATTCAAATGCCGGTTATGGACGGTATGGAAGCCGCAAACAAAATAAAATCCTCAGATGATACAAAGAATATTCCCGTCATCGCCCTCACTGCTTATGCTATGAAAGAAAATAAAAACAACATTTTAAAAGTATGCGACGGATTTCTTGCCAAACCAATAACAAAAAATAAACTTGTGAAAGAACTTGCCGGAGTTCTCCCCTATGAAATAAAACAAGAGGAGGAAGAAAAAACAGAATCATTCTCACACGATGAAACACTTTCTCCTGTTATTGGTGCAAATATCAAGGAGATTTTAGACAATAAGCTGCTGCCGAAATGGAATAAAATAAGGCAGACAATGATTATAGAAGACATTCAAAAATTTGCCGGCGAAGTAATTGAAGCAGGCAGAAGTTTCAACATTCGGGAAATGACCGAATACGGAGAAAAACTGCGCGGGAATGTTTATTCTTTCAATATCGAAAGTATAATAAATATGCTGCCCGAATTTAAAAAAATTGCGGAAAATCACAGAAAAACAAACAGCTCTTAATAAAATTGAATAAACCCGCCATAAATCCGTTTTTTTTCAATCTCCTTTCCTGTCCCTGCGGAAAAGGAAACTTACTTTTTTATAAAGACAACATTCTCCGGTGCAGAGACTGCGGCACTGATTATGAAATAATTGACGGAATACCCGTTATACTGCCGCTGCCGAATGATTCTTCATCAATGAACTACATCGACCACTATAAAAAAGATGCGGAAATTTTCGATTATTTTGAAGAAAGGAAATGCAAAGCAACCGAGCACGACGAAAGAAGGCTTAGAGAGTATATCCTGTCGCTTATCCCCAAAAATTCAGAATTAATACTCGATGCCGGTTCTGGCAGCGGCTGGGCGGCGGAAAAGCTAATCAAGAAAAATAGAAAAGTCGTTTCCATGGATTTGAGCCATACCAACGTCAGCAGGATCAGTAAAAATATCGAATCCGGCAGTCATTTCGGCATAGCCGGCGATGGTCTCCGCCCCCCTTTTAAAAAAAATACTTTTGACTGCATAACCGCATCCGAAGTAATTGAACACGTTATCAATCCCGAAGGTCTTGCCAAATCTCTTTTCAACATCCTTAAGCCCGGGGGAAAGCTGATAATAAGCACTCCCTACAAAGAGAAAATACAGTACTATATGTGTGTGCACTGCAGCAAGCCGACTCCTAAAAATGCACATCTGCATTCCTTTGACGAAAAGAGACTTACTAATTTGATTAAAAAAAGGAATTTAATTTCAAGCAAAGTACATATTTTCGGAAATAAAGCCCTTCATCTGCTCAGAACATATATTATTTTAAGCCCGCTGCCGTTTCAATTATGGAGACAGGCAGATATGGCAGCCAATATGATACTGCCGAAGCAGGAACATATAATAGTGGAATTTATAAAAGAATATGAGTAAAAACGAAACAGACAAATCGGTTTTTGCCGTGCTGCTTTTTTTCGGGCTTATTGTTTTTCTCGATATAGGCTCCAGCGAAGTGCAGCCATGGGATGAAGGTTTGTACGCCGCACGGGCGCGCTCAGTACTGTATTTCGATGCTTTTTGGGATCAGACCGAATATGCAGTAGGGGGGCTTTACTCTTCTACATATCCCCCATTATTTGTATGGCTTATGAGCGGCTCGATGCTGCTGTTCGGCGAAACAACTTTTGCAATAAGGCTTGTTTCCGCTCTCAGTTCGCTTTTTTCTGTTTTTCTTCTTTATGCTATAGTAAGACGTATCTTAAAAAAAGATTTTGCACTTATGTCTGCACTTCTTCTAAGCGGCACTCTCTGCTGGAATACTTATGCCCGGCAGGGGCAGACAGATGTTTTCCTTATCATGCTTTTTCTCGGAGCTTTCTGGAGCATACTTAATGCAGACGAAAGCGGTTCAAGCAAAAAAAAATACATTTTCACTTTCTTGTTTTATCTATTTTTTGCTGCTGCTTTAATGACTAAAATAGTCATTTCTATGCTCCCTCTGATGTTCGTTATAATATATCTTATTTTTGGCAGAAGAAGAGAGCTTAAGTTTTTCTTTGTTTTTGCTTCCCTTCTGGCAATTATGACTGCGTATCCGTGGTATTGGATGATGCTCGAAAAATACGGAAGTGAATTTTACGGGGCGCTTTTCGTGCCTCATCTTTATTCCGTTGTGGAAAACAACACCCCTTGGCTCGGCGTTTTTTACTATTTAAATCAGATTATTACATCAAATCCTTTCCTGCTGTTTTCTTTTGTATTTCTTTTGATGGGTTTGATTTTAATATGGACAAAAAGAAAAAAAATCCCGGACTTTATAGAAAAACTTGATAATCGGAAACTGATTGTCCTTATTATTTCTGCAATATGGTTTACCGCCGGATTTGCAATTTTTTCACTTTCTGTTACGAAACTGCACCATTACACAAATTACTTAATTCCTCCAGCAATAATACTAGCTTTGTATGCCCTTGAAAATTCCGACAAATTTTTTAAAAGCAAACGTATTCTCTGGCTGCTGACCCTTGTGCTGATTTCATGGACGATGTGGGCTTTCCTCGGAGATTTGCGGCAGGGAGCGAAAACATTAGGCAGTCCGGCTGAGACGCCTTGGATAGTATGGATTTCACTTGGTTTGCCGGCTGCGGGAATATTATTCCTGCTTCTCCCAATTGATAAGTTGAATAAGATTATATCTCTTGTGCAGAAGAATCTCATTCTTACAATCTTTGCTCTGCTGATTATCAGAGTGGTTGCAATAAACTCACTTCTTCCAAACGGCGCCGCTTACGGAGCACGGGATACTTCTTTTTTAATTTACCATCTTTCCGAAGGCAGTTTTACTTATATGTATCACGAGCATACCGAAGCAGAACAGATAAATCCTCAGCTCGACTGGTATCTGATGGGCTGGATGACAGGCTGGCAAAAAAATAAGCTCTATCATCCCATATCCCTGCCTGAAAAAAGTCTGAATCTGCTTTTCGTTTCAAAGCACAATCTTCTTCCAAACCAGATACTGGTATATCACAAATCCCGCAATCCTCATCTTGCGGAAATTATTGTCGAAGAAATCAGAGAAAGCCGCGTTATTATTTTTGAAACGAAAAGCTATGTAGTATTCGGCATTGTAAAGAGATCATCTTCACAGGGCGTACCGGTATAAGAAAAAAATTTTTTATTGGAAAAAATTTTCTTAATTTATAATACAGAACTGTATCTTTAAACTTTCTATTTTATGGAGTAAATATGAAAAAGGATCCGAAAGAAGAACTGCTGAATGAACTGAAAGCTTTTTTTGAAGCATACGGCAGAAAAGATGTTGATAAAATAAAAAACAAGGTCGCTAAAGGCAGTCACATTGTCGCTTTCGGCACCGATATTGACGAAATCATGACCTCAGATAAAGAATGGAGCGACCTTGTGGACAGCGATTTCAAGCTCATGGAACAAATAGAGTTCTTTCCGCCGGATTATGCCAATGTCCAAATATCCGAAAACGGTAATATGGGCACTGTTTTCTGCCAGAACAAAGTGAAAATAAAAATGCACGATCAGAGTAACACCGTTCCGACCAGAATTGCAGCTACTTTCGTCAGAGACAGCGGCGACTGGAAAATAGTACAATGGATGGCTTCATTCCCGACAGAAGGTCACTCAACAAATGAAATTCTGCAGGATAAGGAAAAGTTTATCAGATAGAAGAATTTGAGCTGAGTGGTTTTTCAATCAAATCAATGACGGTAAAATAGACTACCGCTCCAACGATGACCAAATGCCCTGCAGTAGTAATAATATTGCCGGAAGGCACGGTTTTGATGATAAAACCGAAAAAGAACAAAAGGCTCATCAGCATCATCGCTATACTTAAGATTTTATGACCCGTGCTTTTCAGCTTGAAGTTTTCAAGAATATTGATTTTTTTATTCATTATATTGCCTTCAGTATTTTAAAGACTATTTAAAGAATCTGCTTCATCGCTGTAATCTTCTATCTTCCCAGCCACTCCAGCATCCTTTCCTTCATATCCTTATCGGCAGCAATGAAATCAAAAGAAAGACGCTTGTTGAAATCTTTATCAAAAAGAATAAGCGAGTTATTGGATGAGGCTGAATCTTCTATTTCTTTAATGTATTTCTTATCTTCTTTATAAGTAGTCGTTAGATAAAAGGGCACGGCATTTTTTACTATAGCTGTGCGCAGTTCTTCATCATTCAACATCCTGTGTATGCTGCCTGCTGCATTCTGAAAGCGCACAATAACAGTCAGCATTGCCATTTCGTTTTCTTCGGCAGTTTTTTTAGCTTCTTCATAATCTTTCCATCCCATTGCAAAATAGAATGAAGTATCTTTTAACCAATCATAAAACTTAAATTCATTAGAGGGGGGAGCTGCAAATCTCTTCATTTCCCTGCCGTTTTCATCCAAAATCAGATATGTTGGAATATTATTTATTTTGAAGACCTCCTGCATCATTTTCAGGTTTTCTTTTTCAGCAATATTTATAGAAGCCAGTACATAATCTTTGTTAAGTACCGATTGGATACTGTCATTCATAAAAATAGTTTTCTCGATATTTTTGCTGAGCTGAGACCACTTGGAATAAAAATTCAGAAAAACAGGCTTGTTCTCCCGTGATGCCTTTGCTTTAGCTTTTTTCAGATTCAGCCAGTTAAAAGGTCTGTTGTCTGCCTGAAAATACAACACTGCCGCTATTACTATTATCAGAGCCGATGCGGCGCCCAAAATCATTGCAGGTTTTTTATTTGTCTGTCTCATATCAGTCAGAACCTTTATCAATTTGTATTACTGTAATTGTCCAGTATGCGAGAGCAGCAAAACCGAGCAGCCCTCCTATGCCCCAGAGAAAATCCTGCCAGGGAAATGCAGCTCCCGAAACAATCATGCCGACGGCTTCAGTCAGTCCGGAAGGAAAGAAAAAATCTTCCAGAATCACTGCCCATGTTTCATCCCAAAGAAGGAAGGATACCAGCAGCGGCAAGACCCATGCGTTCAGTATCATCCAGAAAATCAGTACGAAGGCATTTACGAAAGTCGGAAGAAAGCAGGATAAAAGAGCGCCTATGTAAAGAATAAGAAGCGCATCGAGCAGATAAAATATGTGCACCAGCAGAGTGAACCAGAAATCAAATCTTATCGGTATGCCTGAAAACAATGAAACAATCGTCATGGGCAGTGTTCCGAGCAAAAGCATAAGTGCAAAGATTGATATTCCGGCGGCAAACACTTTACCCGTTAAGTATTCAGGTCTTGTAACAGCCCGGGACATAAGAGTACGTAGCCAGTGGTTACGAATATCGAAAGATACCATACCTGCCGAAAAAATAACGGCGAGTACCGGCACCGCAAAGTTAAACACTTCCTTAAGAGCAATGGCGTAATCAAGGTAGGGTATCTGCTCGCGAAGACCCATCCAGTTCAAAGTTAAGGGTAGTACGGTTATAAGAATCACAATCAGTGAGAACAAAGCCGAAAAAATGATAAGGGGCAGCGTCCACATCCTGCGGAAATCATAATCTATTAATTTTGAGATATTTTTAAACATCTTACTCCCTTTCCACAGCATTTTTTCTGAATTCTTCCTCCAAAAAACCGGGGTCAAGTCCTTCCATGCGGTAATCCCCGAAAATCTTCCCCGCCGAAATAAAAACAGCTCTGTCACACAGCTTTTCTACTTCAGCCAGATGGTGGCTCGAAAAAAGCACGCTTATTCCTTCGTCCTTTTTTTTCAGAATAAAATCACGCAGTTCCAGCACTGAAGGGGGATCTAAAGCCGCAGTCGGCTCATCTAAAAGCACGAGGCGAGGCTTTCCCAGAAATGACTGTATAAGCTCGATTTTCTGTCTCATTCCCTTTGAAAGCGCTTTAAGGCTTTTTTTTCGGGCTTTTGTAAGATGAAAGGTTTCGAGCATATATATTATCTCTTTCATGGGATTTTCCACTCCGGCGAGAAATGCGTGAAGCTTTAAAAAGCTCTGCACGGAAACAGTTTTGGCGCTGAAAGGAGCATCAGCCTGATAGCCTGTCATTCTGCGGGCGTCGGTATTGTCAGGCTCCGTACCGAAGACTTTCACATTTCCGGTGTCCGCTCCCAAAAAGCCCAGCACTATCCTGATTAGCGTTGTTTTGCCTGCGCCGTTGGGTCCGATAAGACCCGTTACTTCTCCTGCGTTTACGCTGAAAGTAACGTCTTCAAGAGCCTTCGCAGGATACTTAGAGTTTTTATTGAAAGTCTTTGAAATATTTTCTATTTCAATGGGAATATCGTTCATCAGCCGGCTTATTTTTTGTTAATAAGTTTAGTATATCAGCGTATAATACTAATGAAAAATCATTTAAATACAAATGATAGCAAATTTACAAAAATTTTCAGAAATAATACAGTATTTTAAAGAAAAATATGAATTACCGTTAGTTCAATAATTCTCTTTTTTTCATCTCCTCAGCTTTTTCTATATTTGTATTAAGCTGTAGAAACAAAATAAAGAAATTCAAAAAATGTAACATCCATGATTTGGAAATCATACAAGGGGATGAGTATTTTAGAAACAAAAGTTCGTCATTGCAAGCAAAGCGAAGCAACCTCTTGAAATACTGTCCAAGGTTGGAGATTGCTTCGTCGCTTCGCTTCTCGCAATGACTTAACAGCAGCAGGAAAAAATAAACAAATGAAAAAGTTCCCTAGAATAGAAACTAAAAGGCTTGTCTTGGAGGAGTTCCTGCCTACGGATATTCCCCAGATAGTTGCAAACATGACATATTCAATAGCCCGAAATACTCTTTTCATACCTTTTCCCTACCGCGAGGAGGATGCCAGCCGTTTTATTGAAAAAAGCCGTGAGGAATTCTTTCAAAACCGCGGGCTGCATTTTGCAATAAGACTAAAAGAAAACATGCAGATAATCGGTGCAGCCGGCATCAATTTGATGAACAAGCATTTTCGCGGGGAGATCGGTTTCTGGCTTTCAGAAGACTACTGGAATTCGGGCATTGCTACTGAAACAGCGGCAGCAGTAATAAGATTTTGCTTTGAAAAGCTCAATCTCCATAAGGTTTTTGCTTATTATTTTCAGGATAATAAACCTTCGGGCAGAGTGCTTGAAAAGTGCGGCATGAAAAAAGAAGGTCTTTTGAGGGATCATGTTTACAGTAGGGGGAGATACAAAAATCTGGTTATTGCATCCTTGTTAAAAAAGGAATTTGAAGAAACAATGAAAAAAAGATGATTTAAGAATCAGTTATTTCTATTGAAAAAAGCCTTTTATCTTCATTTTTTTCACTGTGGGTTATTTTAATTTTGTAATCTGCTTTTCCGAGTTTATCTGCCGCTTTTTCAGCCCACTCAATTAGTTTGATAGTACCGTCCGAGTAAACACATTCTTCAAAGCCGATATCATCCAGTTCTTCGGTTTTGTTTATGCGGTATAAATCTATATGATAAATAGTAATATCGTTCTTTTGAAAGATGCCGGAATACTGATTGATAATTGTAAAAGTAGGGCTTGTAACGATTTCATCTACTTCGAAAAAATTACAGACGCCTTTGATAAACTCTGTTTTACCTGCTCCGAGATCTCCGTAAAAAGCTACCACGTCTCCCGGACGGAATCTCGCAGCGATATCCTTGCCTAAGGCAATTGTATCTTCTTCGCTGTATGTTGTATAATTCTCTGTTTTCATGACGCCGAATATACGAAAATATATTCAACTAATTGCATGTATTAATAAATATTAATTGTGGTTTTGTTTTCAAACAATTTGTAATATTAAAGTGTTTTCGTATTTTGGTATAATTTTAATATTGGCATAATATATGCTTTTTATATCGGGCTTGTCTGATAAAATTAACGGACAATGATCTTAAACAAAGAAAAAAAGAGTGCAGGGAAAATTGATTCTCTCGAGCAGCACCGGCTTGAAAAGCAGGGCGCCGAATTGTCCTATACCGTTAAAGGTAAAGAATATAAAAAGATAATAGACTCTCTTCCAAAAATTGAAGAAGCATTGAAAAATATCGGTTTCCCGATTCCGGTCAATTACACTGTAACGCAATTCATTATCGAAGCAGTCAGAAATGCTATGAAAGCACGGGGCTCGATGATCCTTTCCGAAAGATACGGAACATTCGAAAAAATAATGGATGAACAGGATTCACCCTTTGACCTTATTAACGATACAATCACAAAAGGATATTCCGATACAGTGATTACTCTTCTCTGGGAAAATTTATCAGATATGCTGAGAGTTTCCGTAATAAACAATACAGGACTTAACCGGTATTTAAAGGAGAGAATTGAAAAGTCGCTGAGCAGGACACATGACATTTCAGAAGAGGAAATAGAAGAAATTGCAGCAGAAAACAGCATTTTCAGCACTAAAGCCTCCGGCATGGGTATGGGGCTGTGGATGGTTATCCAGTCAATAAAAACCAGCGGAGGCAGGTTAAGCTATACATATACTGATAAAGAAACTGCGTTCACACTCGAAGTACCAAAAAAGCAAGAAACTAATCAGAACTCATAACTCAGCCTCAATGTCGTGTATCTCGGAAGATAAGTGCCCCCGAATATCTGATAGAACTTTCTGTCGAACAGATTGAAAATATTTAAACCGAGTCTGAAAGAATCAAAAACATAAGCGCCCGCATTCAGATGAACAACCGTATATTCAGGCACATAGCCTATATAAGTGCCTGCCAGCCAGTCAAATCCGGCGCTGTACTGAAGGGTCACAGAGCAGTCAAATTGTTTGTGCAGGATATAAGCGGCAGTCATATTAAAGCGGTGCGGAGATGTGTTAGGCAGAATGGGCTGGTTTACGTTTGATTTTACAACATCATATCCGAAATAAGAATAATTGGCGCTGAGACGGAAAGCATCAGTAAAATAGTATCCCGCTTCGAGCTCCGCTCCATATTCATCAACCTCTCCCACATTGGCATTGGAAACAACAAAAACAGGCTCGCCGTTTAATATGGAAAGTCTTTGGCGGTCGCGGGGATTTAACGCATTCATTACCATATCGTATGCCAAGTCGTTATATTCTGCCAAATCTCCTTCCAGAGCAGGATGCCATGCTTCTATTCCCGGATTAATGCCCGGAAGAAAATTAGTGATAAAATCATTCAGCCTGTTATAATATAGATCAGCATTAAAATAAAAGTTTTCTCCAAATACACCCTTGTATCCAATTTCATAGCTGACAATTTTTTCGACCTTGAGGTTTTCATTACCTACGGCATTTGCCCTAAAGGCGTTCAGTTTCAAATCTATATCCGGGATTGTCTCTGTCAATGCACCTATGCTGTCGGCTATTGCCTTTTGAACGGCATCAAAATTAACCGGAGCGCCCGTTTTCGGGTCAAAAACCGGTGCATCGGGTGTCAGGCGGTAAAGTTCGGAATAGTTAGGCCTCTGGAAGGCTCTTCCGGCAGAAAAGCGTAGTTTGTGCTCGGGTGTCAGAGACAGCACAACTGCCGCTCTCGGTGAAAACTGTGTCTCATGAATGCTGGCATAGTCCAATCTGGCGCTTGTAACGAACTTAAGCATATCGTTAATGTTCCATTCTACTTGTCCGTAAACGCCGGTGTAATCTGCATCAACATCATCCGGTATGCTTGTGCCGGATGTTCTTATGAGCTGAAGCTGCTCGGATACTCCCCATACAAACTTAAAATCATCGGAGATACTGAAATTATGCTGAAAGTCAATAAAAAAATCTTTTGAATTGTCTAAAAGGTATGCTCCGGGTACGAGCAGCCACATTGAATCTGCCACAGAACGCTGCATATAATGTGTATGAATATTGATATTTTCCGAATTGTAAGCAAGGCGTATATAAGGCCTTTCAGTATCCTTTACGAGTGTTCTGCCCAGACCGAATACGAAGGTTTCGTTGCCTGAACGGGAATATCCGGCTTCAAAAGTCAGTTTTTTAGCAGCATCGAAATCATAATCCATTCTCATTGTGCCGTATCCCGCGAATGTCTGTCTGTCATCTTCTGTAATGGGTCTTCTTTCGAGGGCAAGCCCTGGATATTCAAGAAACTTTACGCTGTCCCGCCTGTTTGAATAATTCAGGCTGTGTGAATAGCCCAGTGTTACTTTATAGCTGATTTTTTCTGTAATCAAACCTGCATGGCGGATATCTCCTTCATAAGTCTCATAATCACCAATCAAAAAGGAAGCTCTTGTGCCGAGAGCTTCTTTAGGCGAATAGCTTATAAGGTTAATTACACCGTTGAAGGCATTTGCACCGTAAAGAGCAGCAGCCGGACCTCTTACGAATTCAATGCTTGAATATTCATCCGGAGGCAGGGAAAAAGAGTTCCATTCCTGGGCGCCGAGAAGAGGCATTGCGGCATCGCGGCCATCCTGCAGAACCAGCACCCGCCGGTGAAGACCGCCGTTAAAACCACGTGTGTTTATAATGAAGTCATTCGCTCCGTTTTGAAGAATATCAATTCCCGTGGAGCCTGTAAAAACATCGCCCATCCTGCCGCCGCGTGATTTCCGCCGGATATCCGATTTTAAATAAGTTGTTACGGCGCTGGGAGATTCTGTTATTTTCTCCAGATTTTTTGAGGCGCCGTAAACATACACCTCATTTGCCCGAACTCCTTCGTAAACAAGTTCAATTCTCAGATTGTCGGCAGGAGCGGATGTTTTCACTTCGGCGGTTTTCCATCCCACTGCCGATATTTTTATTATGTGCTGCCCGGGGGGCACGTTTTTCAGCTCAAAGGAGCCGTTCTGACCGGTAAAAGCAGCTTTGTTCAAATCTTTCATAAAAACTGTTACTCCGGGAACAGGCTTCCCGTCTTCTTTGTTGACTACTATGCCCTTTATGGCTGCCTCACAAAAAAGCAGAGAAGGAAGAAATATTATGCTGATGATTATTAAATTCAACTTTTTCATTTTAGTACTCTTGCTTGTTTTTATTATTTGAATTGCAATTTCCTATTTTAAAAAATTGATTTCTAACATTTTAAGAATTTATTTTTGCATATTTTGCTAAAAATTTTCAGCAGGTATTCCCAAATGAGAAAGAACTTTTTATAATTTGAAATTAACCTTAGTACCCCATATCCAAGGCTGACATTACCCGAAATTCTCAAAATAGTGATTTTTGAATAAAATAAAGAGTACATAAGCACTATTCTGTAAGAAGAGATCCCCCTAACCCTTTTATAAATAAGGGGGAAATATTTTGTATTTATCTCCCTCCCTTTTTTAAAAGGGAAGGCCGGGGAAGGATTCCTTTAATTCGGGTAATGTCAGATATCCAAGGGGCTGTATCAAAAAGTAAAAATTATGTCATTCCGAGCTTGACACGTAACCCCCAAAGCGCTGATTTAAAAAAAAAAAATGGATTCTGAATCAAGTTTAGAATGACAATGTGGGACTTATGATACAGGCTCAGAAAGGTTTTATTTCCATTCTTAAAGTGCT
Organism: uncultured Hyphomicrobiales bacterium; assembly: GCA_964577665.1. Classification (GTDB taxonomy): domain Bacteria; phylum Bacteroidota; class Ignavibacteria; order Kapaibacteriales; family UBA2268; genus CAYVTD01. The sequence continues at coordinate 13,188 of CAZOBD010000024.1, read as the reverse complement.
TTCTACTTTTTGGGGGAAAGACCTTGCATTGAGCTTGTCGAAATGGAGGTCTCTTCTATCGATTATTGCAGGTTAAATAAACAATCTGAGACAAAAAATCTAGTACAAAAAAAGCCCGGAGGAGTTCCGGGCTTTTTAGCTGCTGCGCTTAATTGGTGAAGTGCTGTCAATTTTACTTGACTACGCTGAGGGGTATTATTTCTCTTTCGGTATTGTTTTCGATTACAATATAGTACGAACCCGAAGGAATATTGTCAACGGAAATACTTGTGTTGTTCATTCCGTTTACCGAGTTAACTGTTTTTAAAAGTACGGGTATGCCTTCGGTGTTGACAACTTTAATCAGCGCTCTGCCTAATGATCCGCTGAAAGCTACGTTTACACTACTGTTTGCAGGATTGGGATATACGGAAGTATCGGATATCTCATCATTATCGTCAACGGAGCTGATGATTCCGTCAAGCTGCATATTAGCTTCCAGGTTGTTATTTTCTTCGTCAACGGTCATTTCCTGCTCTATCGGGTCATACCCGACTTTATCGACAACGAGCTTGTAATCGCCGTACTGCAGTTCGTCGAGGTCGAAACTGCCGTCCTCATTGCTGGTGCGGTAGTCGATTACATTACCGTCTTCATCCACTGCATAAACGACTGCACCTGCAAGGGGATCGCCGCCGAGTACCTTGTCAGCTTTCATTTCTCCGCCTCTTCTGCCGAATATCCATCCGAATATTCTTCCGTTTCCTTTCATTCTCGAGCGGACACCGAGCTGTATTTCATAGTCGCCTGCATCACCCGTTAGCTCTACTAAAATCCTGTCGGCTTCCTGCCAGTGCATAACTGCGTTTGCATCCTTTACGTAGAAACCGGGAACGAGTTTTCTGTCCATTGTCAATGCAAATAGCACATAGCGGCCGGGTACGAGGCTGGTGAAGTAAAACTCACCGTTTTCATCGGTCTGCATGGAAGTCGAGTAATATATCATCTCGTCATAAAATGCTGCAGGCTCCACGAGGAATGCCACAACCATGGCTCCTTCCTGTAGAACGCCGTTTTCGTCTTTTACTCTGCCGCTGAGTTCATTGTTAAATTCGGGGCGGTCTTCCAGCAGGAAGTTAATGTCGTCTCTGTCTTCTTTCACCTCAAAAGCTGTCGCTTCGGTTACATCCATTGTCTGGTTGTAATACATTGGCAGCATTTCTGGATCAATGCTGAGACTGTCGTTTTTCACGGGGGCTGCCCTTGCTATGAACTCCCATCCTTCGGGAAGCTGTATCTGGTATTCGCCGTTATAAAAGACCGTTCTGAAAACGTTGTGCATATCTGTCTCTTTTTCTCTTCCGAAGAAATCTACAAAACCGAACGCAACGGGAGTCTGATTTTTCTGTCTGAGTACCTGCCCGCTTACATTATGAAATGTCATTGCCTGATGGGAATAAACTTCCACATTTATTATAACCGTATCGCCGCATTCTACTTCTATTCCTTTTGCATTTTCTATGTCCTCGGCATCGTCATACCATTCGGGTCTGAAATCATTACCCTGGAAAAATACGTAAAATGTACCTTCATCAAGGGGAGCGTGCATGAATCCGTTTTTAATAACCGCACTGGTTACCGGGACAACTCTGCCGCCTTCTTTAATTACGATAGTTGCCATACCGTGATTTATTTTATTACCCTTCTGGTCTTTCACATTTGCGATAATGTATGGATGATTCTTGCATTTGTGTACATGCAGCGGGAATTTCTGCAGGGCATGTTTGTTAGGATTATCTTTAATAAATGCTTTAACGGCTACATTGAATATCCCGCTTTCGGCAGGCGTCCATTTTATAAGACCGGTTTCTTCATCAATTGTCATCCCGGCGGGAGCTTCAATAAGTTCATAGTTGATAACTTCATTAGTATCGGGATATACAAAGGCATCGGCATCATAGCTGTATTCCTCGCCGACAAAACCTATTGTTTCGGGTCTGCTTGTAAATGCTATGTGCCTGCGGTCGAATTTATTTACTTTGATTGTTATTTCCTTTGTTTCTCCGCAGTCAAATTCTATGGATTTTGCATCTCTAATGCCTGAAGCGTCTTCGTAAAATTCCGGTTCGAAGTCTTTGCCCTGAACCATTACGATATATTCTCCTTTGTCAACCTTAAGTTCAAACTTACCGTCCTCTATTACAGCCTGCCTGTTGGGATGCTGGTTATATATGCTGTCTTTTACATCAGCAGGATATATAACCGCATAACCTGTTTCGACGGGAGTTCCGTCGGCATAAGAAACAGTACCTTTTAAAACGGGGAGTTCTTTGCAGCTGGCTACATAGATATATGCCACATGATGTGCAAATGTCTTGGGATCGTCTGCAAGAGATGCCCTAAGTGAAATGATAAACAACCCGGCTTTATCGGGTGTCCATTTGAAAACGCCCGTATTTTCATCAATTTCAGCATCGTCGGGCGTCTGTTTCAATTCATATTTCAAATCAGAACCGTCGCTCGCTTCGGCATCGAAATCAATCTCAATCTCTTCATTGATTATTCCGTCAAAAGCATCATCGCTTGTGAATCTGACCGTTACGGGTGTTTTAATTTCAACGGTAACGAAATTGGAAGTGCCGCTTTCGCCGTCATCATTATATGCCGTTACTACAAAGCTGTATTTTCCGTCGGGAAACTCATTGGAATCAAACATGTACATATACTGAGCGAAATTTTTCTGTATTATCAGACTGTCTCGGGGATTATTGCTGATTGCAAGGTCGCGCCATTCCGTAAAATCGCTGAAATCATCGGTTTCTCCCTCAGCCTTATAAATTTTAAAACCATCGGGATGATCCGGTTTTGGCGTAAATTTCCACTCAAATGTGATGAACTTCATGCCGTAGCCGTTTCCGGTGCGGACATTCAAATCTGAGGGGTCAGCGGGCGCCGCGGATTTCAATGCCGGGGCTGCCATTAGAAATAAAGTCAGAAGCAAAATGCCTGCTTTCAAGTAATTCATGTTGAATCTTTTCATGATAAAACCTCCGTTTGTTGTGAAATATTTTTTTGATAATGCTGTGTTTCAAAGTGTTTCTATTCCAATTACACTACAAAACGGAAAGAGTTGCAGATTTTTTTTATTTTTTTTAAAATTTTTATGCACTTTCTTGGAAATCAAAAATGGTAGTTGTATTTTAAATTGACTTTGTTAATAATTTTTAAAGTATGGAAAAATATCTTATCTTAAAAAAGCTGGAAGAATACTTCACATCCGGGCAGGAGGAATTCGGAAAACTGCTTGCGGCGCTTGTTTCCCGGCAGTCCTATTCAAAAGAGACTTCGAACATAAATGCTCTGCTGGATTCTATCGAACTTATGTTCACAAGATTTGATCCCTTAAGGAAAAGAATAAAAACGCCGGCAGGGGACATTCTGGTGTTAACTTTTTTTCCCGGGCATTCTGATTTCACAGTTTTATTATCACACGTCGATACCGTAAGAGTTTCTGAAGAGGCGCCTTGCCCGGTTTTTAAAAATGACAGGCTGTATGGTAACGGCGCTTATGACATGAAAAACGCAGTCGTCATGTTTTTCTACATTATTTCCGCTTTAAATGATTTGAAAATAGAGCCGGAAAAAACAATAAAACTTATGCTAACTCCCGATGAGGAATCGGGGAGCAAACATTCACGAAAGTATCTGGCAGAATACTGCAGAAATGCAAAAGCGGTTGTCATCCCCGAGCCGAGCGGACCGAACGGCGAAGTGAAAATCAGGCGGAAAGGCATCGCTTTTATCAATGTAATTATCACCGGCAAGCCTGCTCACAGCGGTATAGAACCTCATGCAGGAGCGGATGCGAACAGGGCGCTGCTGGATGTTTTTCAAAAAATCGAAGCTGTTGCAGCAAAATATCCCGATATTTATTTCAATCCGGGCGTTATTGCCGGCGGTGTTAAGGTAAACGTTGTTTCTCCGGAAAGCTTTCTTGACGGAGAAATGCGGAGCTTCAGCAGTGAAAATCTTGAAAAAGCTCTCGATGAAATAAAAAATCTGGAAAAAACCGGAAATATTGAAATAAAAATATTTTCCGAAATAAACCGCCCAGCCTTTGAATTTACAGATGAAAACAGAAATCTCTATAAAAAAGCTAAAGATTTTGCAGACATTATTTCATATCCCCTTGGAACCTATGAGACAGGCGGTTCTTCCGACGGAGCGATTCTTTCGCCTCTGGGTATTCCCGTTATTGACGGAATGGGTTTGAAAGGGGGAGGCGCCCACACTAATGAAGAATATGTCGAACTTTCGGATTTTCCTAAAAGAGCCGCCGTTATTGCCGCGCTTCTCGCAGATTTATAATTTAAACTTTTCAGAGATATTTTCGTATTTTTGAATAAAAGTTTGACTTAAACGTAAGGAAAAATTATGAAAAGTTTTTTTGGAATCATTTTTTTGACAGTATTAATTACGGGAAATGTTATGAACGCACAGAAAGAACTACCTCCAAGAGATAAAATCGACGACAAATTCAAGTGGAACCTGGATGATTTTTACGAAAATGAAGACCTTTGGGAAAAAGATTTTTTATGGGTAAAGGAAAATTTAAAACGCTTTGAGGACTTCAAAGGAAAGCTAGGCTCTTCATCGGAAACACTTGTCAACTGCTTTCAATTTCAGGAAGATATCCAGAAAAAGTATTCGCGGGTTTACTTTTACGGATACTCTGCTATGCACTTGGATTTGAATGACGGTCATTTTCAGTCAATGTACCAGAGAATACAGACCCTCGGCAGCGAGCTTGAGGCTGCTTCTTCGTTCATTACTCCCGAAATATTGACCATCCCGGAAAAGAAAATGGATTCCTTCATTGCAAAAAACGGTAATTTAAAAGAATACAAGCATTTATTGAAGAACATTTACCGGACGAAAGCACATACTCTAAGCCAGAATGAAGAAAAGCTGCTTGCCATGCTCAGTCCGGTTTCCGATATTCCGAGAAACACATACGTAATCCTAAATGATGCAGAACTACCCTTTCCTACGGTAAAGGACAGTAAGGGCAGCGAAATAAAAATATCCCACGGCAGATACCGCAGCGCGCTTTACAGCAAAGACCGCAGCTACCGGAAAACAGTTTATAAAGGACTTTACATGCCATACAAGGATTTGAAAAGCACACTTGCCACAATATTCAATGGAAGAATTAAGACCCGTCTGATTGAAGCAGAAATACGTAATTACGACAATCCCGTGCAGGCTGCTCTTTTTCAGAACAATATCCCTGTTGATGTTTATAATAATCTTGTCAAAAGCGTAAGGAAAAATGTCAAGTCGCTCCATCGCTGGGCTGACCTCAAGAAAAAAGTACTCGGTTATGATGAGCTTCATCCCTATGATTCTTATGCATCGCTTTTCCCGGGAGTGCAGAAGGAATATTCTTACGAAGAAGCACAGCGAATCATTCTTGAAGCCCTCAAACCCCTCGGCGGTGAATACACAGAGGCAGTAAAAAAAGCTTTCGACAACCGTTGGATAGACGTTTATGAAACGAAGGGCAAGCGCAGCGGCGCTTATTCCAACAGCTGTGCCTGCGGAGTGCATCCGATCATTCTTTTGAACTGGAGCGGCACCCTCGATGATGTTTTTACTCTTGCCCATGAACTCGGACACAACATGCACTCTTATTTTACTGAAAAGCATCAGCCCTTTCACTACGCAGATTACTCCATCTTTGTAGCCGAAGTAGCTTCGATAACAAATGAAGCTCTTCTGCTCGAATATATGGTGCAGACTGCCGAAACAAAAGAGGAAAAACTCGCTCTTCTGGAAAAGTTCCTTGTTAATGCACAGGCTACATTTTTCCGCCAGACACGCTTTGCAGATTTTGAAAAGCAGGTGCACGAAGACGCCATCAAAGGCATTTACCACAATCCGGGTGAACTGACTGAAATGTTTGCCAAGCAATACGGCGAGTATTGGGGTCCGGCTATGACCGTCGATGAAGAAGAAGGATACTCATGGGCAAGGATTCCGCATCTTTTCAAATATAACTTCTATGTATATCAGTATGCAACGGGATTTGCAGCCGCTCAGGCGCTTTCAGAGCAGATTTTGGAAGAAGGTCAGCCGGCAGTTGACCGTTATCTGAAAAATTTTCTGTACGCAGGAAATTCCGATTATCCGATAAATGTGCTCAAAAACGCAGGCGTAGATATGAGCTCGCCCGAGCCGGTGGAAAAAACTATCGAAAAGATAAACGAATATCTTGACAGGCTGGAAAAACTGCTTGGGGAATAAGAAATATTATTTGAACAAAAGCGAAATGACAATATTCGCAAGCAGAAACCTTCCCTAGGTTTACGTTTCCTTACTAAGCTGCGCTTGGTAAGGAAATTTTCAAAGGAAGTTTAATTTCTCGAGAAAATTGCAATCCCAAGCACAACTTATTAGGATTGAGGGAAAAAAGTAAAAATAAAAAGATGAAACATCCATAATTTGGGAGAATCACATAAGGAAATGATTATTTTTGAAACTATGTTACGTCATTGCGAGCAGAGCGAAGCAATCTCAGTATATATAGTATCTTAGAGATTGCTTCGTCGCTTCGCTCCTCGCAATGACTAAGCAGTTGAAGAAAAAAGATGTCCAACATCTGCCAGATGTCGGACATCTGGAAGAGGAAAGTAAAAATAAAAAGATGAAACAACTAAACCGTAAATGAGAAACAATGTCTTTAAATAAAACAGATTACTTGAATAACTTTAAATTCAATTTTTTTTTAAACTCAGATTTGAAAAAATATCTCTTTATTTTTATTTTTTTACCAAAAATATTATTCTCCCAAGCCGAACAGCAGCCGGAAAGTTCACTTATTATACCCGAACAGTCCTCAACTATTTCCGAAGAAAAGGAAAACACTTCACCGTATGAAATGAGCAAATCGCCGACAGGCGCCGTTCTGCGTTCTCTTACGCTTCCCGGCTGGGGGCAGATATATGTGGAAGATTACTGGAAAGCCCCTCTGTTTTTAGGAGCAGCCGGGACATTGGTTTATTTCATTGTCCGCAATAACAATAAATTTCTTGATTCTCAGGAAGAAATGGACAATTGGACGGAAGATTATCCATACACTCAAGATTATCTGAAAAGAAAGCGGGAGTTTTACCGAGACCAGCGCGACATGAGCGCTTTTTATCTTCTAGGCGTATATGTCCTTGCTGCAGTTGATGCTTACGTAAACGCACATCTGTATGATTTTAACGTAGATGAGCCTGCCGGGATTTCCCTGAACGAAACAGCGAGAATGTATTTAGGTTTAGCGCCGGACAAATACGGAGGCTTATCGTTAAATCTCAGGATAAATTTATAATTAATTTTCCAAATGACAGAAACAATAACCCCTATGATTTTTGATAAAAGCATTTAATCTGATTTTAATTCGTAAAAATCTTAGATTCTTTCACGTTTCCGTATCCCGGGATGCTTATTTCTTCGTAATCGGGATGGTTTGTCTGCAAAGTAACTTTGGCGCTGAAATAACCTTCTTTGTCAGGAGTAACTTTTCCTGAAGCTTCGATGCTCTCGCCGGGTTTCAGAGCAAATTCAGCGGGCAGATTTACTGAAAAATTCTGAGGCAGTATTTCCTTGACTTTAACTTTAAGAGTCATCTGTGAATTGTTGATAATTTTTACGCTTGCTTCGCTCTGCTTGCCTACTTCCATATTCCTGAAAACAAAATAGGGTGTAGGTCCTATCTCAACTTCCACTTTAACATCGGCTTTCAGATGAAGGACAGCCATTTCATTCTTCGGATCGTTAGAAGATATTCTGATAGACTTATGCACTCCGCCGCTTCTGTTGGATATTCTTAAAGAAACGTTAAGTGTAGCAGTTTCCTCCGGTGCAAGACGGTCTTTATCCAACGGAGCAGTTGTGCATCCGCAGGTTGGCTTCACTCTTGTTATATGCAGAGTGTCAGTGCCTGCATTTTTCAGTTTCACGTCGGCTTTCAGAGGCGAATCTTTCGGCGTTACATTCCCCCAGTTGTATGTATCTCCTCCGACTATTTCAAGTTTGGGCTGGGCAAACGCGGCTAATGTAAAAACAAAAAATGCTGCTAAAACAAATATATATCTCATATCATCTCCCGTAGTTAAAGAGTAAATATAAATTTTCACGCTGCTTTTTACGACGAAAAATAAAAATTTGTAGTGTCATTTTCCGTTACATATTTAAAGTTATGATACAAAAGTACAAAAAATAGCCAGAAATTCATATAAATATTGTTTTTTTTGGAAAAAGTACATAAATTTGACATTTGAAGTATAGGAAGAATCAAGGAAGGGAAAAATATGTTCGCAGAATATGTACCGCTGATTTTCATGATAGTATTCGGCTTTGCAATGGCAGTTGCTTTTCTTTTAGGCTCTGAGTATCTGGGAGCAAGACGCAAAGCCCAAGAGAAAGAGACTACTTACGAAAGCGGCATGATACCCTTCGGCACGGCTCGGGAGAGATTTTCCGTAAAATTTTATCTCGTCGCAATGAGCTTTATAGTCTTCGACATCGAAGTAGTTTTTCTTTACCCGTGGGCAGTTAATTTTTCCTGGTTCGGAGCCGCCGCCCATATCGGAATGTTGATTTTCGGTATCATTTTATTTGCAGGATACTATTGGGAATTCAGAAAAGGAGGATTCAGATGGGATTAGACAAAACCCTTGAACATAGAGGCTTTCTTACCACAACTGTTGACGCAGTGATAAAATGGGCGCAGGGCAATTCTGTCTGGCCTATGCCCCTCGGTGTTTCATGCTGTGCCATTGAAATGATGGCATTTGCACAGCCCCGCTTCGACGTAGCACGCTTTGGTTCGGAAGTTTTCCGTATGACACCTAGGCAGTCGGACCTGCTTATAGTTGCAGGTACGGTTACTTACAAAATGAGCTGGGTTGTACGTAAAATATATGACCAGATGCCCGACCCTAAATGGGTGATTGCCATGGGGGTATGCACATCCACAGGCGGCATGTACCGCTCTTATCCCGTTGTGCAGGGCATTGACCAGTTCCTGCCCGTCGATGTTTACGTGTCGGGCTGTCCGCCGAGGCCGGAAAATCTGATACAGGGACTTATGAAAATACAAGAAAAGATAAAGGGCAAAGACTATACGCCATCAATTATCAATCTGGGGAGAAATATTACTCCCACACCCAAACCTCAAAAGCTTTTTTATGAAAGGGATAAGAATCCCCTGCTTGTAAAAGCCGAAGAAGAATAATCCTTCTTATAATGCTTATTTTAGGGCTGCACTATGCCTGAAAACCTTAAAACTATATGCGGCTTGATGTCAGGAACTTCGCTTGACGGCATTGATGCCGCTATTTCAGAGTTTTACCGCTGTGAAGATGGATTCGGCTTTGAATTGAAGCATTATGATACTTTTCCTTATCCGGCAGAGATAAGAAGGCTTTTAAAAAAAGTAATCTTCCGGGAATGCTGCATAGCAGATATTTCTTATTTAAACTTCGCTCTATCGTACTTATATGCCAATGCGGTAAAAAATCTATGCGCCGGAAACAGATTTGACTTCAATATGTTAGATGCTTTAGGAATGCACGGACAGACAGTCTGGCACAGTCCCGAACCTAAGGTCATTGCAGGCATACCCGCTTCATCTACTTTTCAACTGGGTAATCCTGCGGTACTCGCCCAGAAAACCGGTTTGACGGTCTGCTCTGATTTTCGTTCCGCCGACATCGCTCAAGGGGGGCAGGGAGCGCCTTTTGTACCTGTTTTCGACTGGCATTTCTTCAGAAAATACGATGAAAATGTAATAATGCTTAATATCGGAGGAATTGCTAACATAACATATCTCCCTGCCGGATGCTCTAAAGAAGAAGTGATTGCTTTCGATACGGGACCGGGCAACTGCCTGATAGATGATATAACCGAAAAACTTTATGATAAGCCTTATGACATAAACGGAGAAATTGCACGAAGCGGCGATTTGATTGAAGGTATGTTCGGCTATTTACAGAAAATTGAATTTATCCGGCGAAAAACACCGAAATCTACCGGAAGGGAACTCTTTAACGAGAATCTTTTAAAAGCATTCGATTTATCTGATTATAAAAAAGAGGACATAATCCGCACTCTCACAGAATTCAGTGCATGGAGCATTGCCGAAAACATTCGTCTGTATGCCGATACCAAAGCAAAAATTATTGCTTCCGGCGGCGGTGTTCGCAACAGTACTTTAATGAAGTTCATTTCGGCTTATCTTCCTGATTCGAAAATTATCACTGCTGCGGAAGCAGGCATTCCGGGTGATGCAAAAGAAGCAGTCTGTTTTGGATTCCTTGCATATCTGCTGCTCGAAGGAATACCGGCGAATATACCCTCAGTAACAGGATCGCTGAAGGAATGTCATTCGGGCTCCGTTACCAAGCCTTAAAAGCCGTTTTCCTGTAAAGCATTTACGATTTTATCAAGATAAATATTATAAGCACTGCCGTACCATTTTCCCCTCGGAATGAAAAGCAGCGTGCCGTAAGTAGAAGGGTTTCCGGGTTCGATGGCGGAAGTAGCAATCTGAGTAACTTCATTCAGGCGGTAGGGATTGTCTGCATCGTGCACTACAAGCGTACACCCGAACTCAGTTATTTGATTGTTTTCAATAGGAGTAGAGTCGAAGCCGAAAACCAGAAAAGGTATTTTAAATTTCAGCACATAGCCGCTGTCGGCAGGTGATGATACGGCTTTTATTCTGCCTGCTGCAATCTGCTGGAATGCCTCAAGCTCATCTGTAGAGCTGATTTTCTGTGAGGCTTCGGTATATGGTTTTTCCTCATAAAAGTCGCCCGGATAGAAAGTAAAGCGAAATACGCCGGAATCTATCTTTTGCCTGAATTCTATCTCTTTATTACCTTTTATGGTAAACCTGTCTTTATCTTTTTCCACAGTTTTAGTGTCAAACCACAATTCGATAAAATCACCGGTGCAAAATTCACAATCCTGAGTTACAACATGGTCGTCTTTTACATAAACAGACATATAAAGGTATTCATCATCGTAAGCTGACCGCACTGTGAAAGAAGCGTCATCAGATCCTTCCCAGTGGTAAGCACCTGCGGGGACAAAATCAATATAACTGCTTGAAACTTCAGGCATGTAACCGAAGCTAATCAATTTTTCTCTGGGATAGCAGGGGATTGTGAGATATTTGGTATAAAATCGCTCTTCGCCGCCGTTTGTTTTTAAAAATTTATATGTGTTGAGCATTTTCTGATAGTTCTTATATGTTTCTTTTGTAAGGCTGCCTATACGCTGTGTAGTAAATTCGTCAAGTTTTACAAAACAGCCGTTTTCAAACCGGAAACCTTCTATAAGCCAGTTATATTGCTCTTGCTTTTTTGTGATATAGCAGGCATTGTTTTTAATAACCACCCCAATTTCCAGAGGGATGTCAATAAATTCATATTCGAAAGAGGCTACATTGGTCAAAAATCCGTCAATGTCAACAAAGAAATACACATGCACGATGCGTTTTTTTTCAGCAAGTACATTTACGGTAAAAGCTACGTCGAAATAGCCGTCCCCTGAAAAATCGCCTACGTCCCACCCCCAGATTGTGTATTTGCTGTTTGGAAGCTGTCTGCCGAGGTCCTTTATCAGGTCTTCGGCAAAATAAGGTTTGAGCTTTTTCTCCAGTTCCGGCAGATACATGCCCGACTGGGAGAAACCGCTGCCGGCGGAGAACAAAAACAATACTAAAACTATAAATATATTTCTCATAAGACATTTTCCTCAGCATTTTTTTAACCAAGATTCTTTTCAATTTCGTCAATCAGCTCACCGATATTCCCGGAGTAACGTGCTCCAAGCTGTGAAACTATCTTAGCGCCCGCAAGCGATGCCAGATGTCCCGCTTTTACGGGGTCGTTCCACTTGTTTATGCCGAAGAAAAATCCCGCGGCAAACATATCTCCGGCGCCTGTAGCATCTACCGGCGATGCTTCGTAAACGGGAATGCTGTGTATTTCTCCGTCCCATTTTATCATCGAGCCTTTTTCTCCTAAGGTAACAACGACATTGGGAACTTTGTCTCCCAGCAGCTTAAAGGCTTCCTGTGAATTATCTGCTCCCGTGTATGCCATGGCTTCCTGCTCATTGCAGAAAATCAAATCGGCATTATTAACTGTTTTCTCCAGCTTGTCGCGAAAAAGATTAACTATAAAAACATCTGAAAAAGTAACGGCTATTTTCGTATCATATTTTTTTGCTTTTTCGATTGCATAGTCAACAGCTTCTGCCCCTTCAGGCACGGAGAAACGGTAACCTTCTATGTAGAGCCACTCTGAGCGGCGGATTATATCTTCGTCTATGTGGTCTTTAGTGAATTTTGCGGTTGCCGCAAGCGAGGTCAGCATGGTTCTTTCAGAATCAGGCGTAATGAGCACCAGGCAGACTCCGGTAGGTTCTTCCACAAGCATAGGTGAGCGCAGTTCGATTTTCAAATCCGTAAATTCCGATGCGTAAAACCTTCCGAAATCATCATCTCCGAGAACAGTTTTATAGGCTGCTCTGCCGCCCATTTGCGTATAGGCTATAACGGTGTTTGCCGCCGAGCCGCCGCTGCATTTATACTGCTCGCGTGTACCCAGCAGGCTTAAAATTTCTTTATGTCGCAGGCTGTCCACAAGACACATTTCGCCTCTGTTAGCTTTGATATTTCCCAATTCCTCGTCGCTGATTTTTACTTGTATGTCAACCAGTCCGTTGCCGAGTCCGCATAATTGTAAATCTTTTCTTTGCATTTTCCTGTTAGTATTTGTTAATATTTATTTTTTCTATACGTTTCAGATGTCCAACATCTGGCAGATGTAGGACATCTTTTTCCTTCAACTGCTAAGTCATTGCGAGGAGCGGAGCGACGAAGCAATCTCTAAGATACTATATATACTGAGATTGCTTCGCTCTGCTCGCAATGACGAAACATAGTTTTAAAATAAACATGCCCTTAAGTGTTTTTCCCAAATCATGGATGTTTCATCTGTTTATTTTAAGCCCCATCCTGACCCTCCCCAAAGGGAGGGAATTCAATGATCTTGCTCCCTCCCCTTGGGGAGGGCAGGGGTGGGGTCTATTACGGTTTTACATCTCATTCCCAAACTCCGATTTGGGAATGTACTTTTCTTTCAA
>CAZOBD010000023.1:0-34338 GCA_964577665.1 uncultured Hyphomicrobiales bacterium | reverse complement strand
TGATGGTTGGAGATTGCTTCATCGCTTCGCTCTTCGCAATGACGAAACAATATGAGAATGATGTCCAGCATCTGAAGTAGAAAAAATAAACAGATGAAACGTCCATGATCTGGCAAATCACCCAAGGGGATGATTATTTTTGGTAGATTTGCCATATATTGAAGAAAAAAACGTAATGTAAATGAAAAACCGTATGAGACCCCACCCCGGCCCTCCCCAAGGGGAGGGAGCAAGATCATTGAATTCCCTCCCTTTGGGGAGGGTTAGGGTGGGGCTAAAAATAAACAGATGAAAAAATTAAAATTTCTTAAAAACTGGTGCGTATAATACGCAATGCAGGTTCAACATATATTGAATATTAAGGATGTATTTCGGCGAAAGATTCCCTTACACGGCTTATGCAATAATCGGCACTCTTGCCATTAGTTCCGTTTATCAGCTTTCGGGCAGCGTTTTGGCAATAGCTGCACCGGATATTAAATGGATGCTTTTTCCATGGATTTTCTCATTTGCCCAGATATTTCTAATGCTGATACCTGTGCTGATCATTGCAAAATTTTCTCCTTTGCCGCTAAAAAAAATATTCCGTTTCAACAGAATGCCTCCTCCCGTCTTTTTTATAATTGCCGTTGCAGGTATTTTTTTTGCTATGGCTGCTCAAAACGGCATCTATTCTCTTCAGGAATATATTCTGCCGGAAAGCTTCCGAGGTTTATTTGAAACATGGCAGGAGCAGACGAGGCTTATTTATAAAAAATCACTTGTGGGAGAGGGAATATGGCATTACACAAAAGTTCTTTTTGTTGCGGCGCTTATACCTGCGGTGTGTGAGGAATTTCTTTTTCGGGGCTTTATGCAGCGCCATCTGGAGGTAAGCCTGAAACCGTGGCAGGCTATTGCCCTGACAGCTTTAATCTTCGATGCCGTGCATTTCAATCCCGTAAATTTTTTGCCGCTTCTGGTGATAAGTTTTTATCTTTGTTTTTTGGCTTATTATTCCAAAAGCATTATAGTGCCTATGACAGTTCATTTTATAAACAATGCCTTTGCTGTTTACGAAATAAATCAAAATGTAGAAGCAGGCACAACACTACAGGACAAAGTATTACCGCCGGGTGAAGCTGCATTATGGGCGCTGGGAGGGATTGCAGGTCTTATCATTCTGCTGTGGGGGCTTTCAAAGCTGAGCCGAAAGTTTTTTTTGCGCGGTAAGCTTTCAAAGCCTCTTCAAAATGAACTTTAAGCGGTTTTCTGAGAATTGAAACCGTAATAAATTTTTTTCCTTCGTCGATGTAAGTTTTATTTACCGAGGCAAGTATTAGTGCCATAGGCGCCCACAGAGCGGTCGTTACCAAGTTATTTCCCGATAGAAAATTAATCACAAACTGAAGCAGCATTACATAAAACAAAATACCTGTAAGACGCCGCTGAGGGGGCGGGTAATCTTTATAATTTGAATGATTTATGATATATCTAATAGTTATCAGATAAAGTGAAATGAAGAGTCCTGCAAAAGCCATGCCGCCTAAAATCCCCAGCTCGGAAAGAGCCGCCAGAATGGAATACATTGCAAAGCCTATTTCACTTTCTCTGTAATATGACGTCAGCCCCATACCGATACCAACAGCAGGATGATCCTGCCATATTTTAACGGATTCTTCGGCATAATCCCGCCTCATACCATAGGATTCCCCTACGGTAAATTTTTTTTTGCCCGTACTGAAATAAACAATGCCTTCTATGCGCTTTTGAAAAAGCTTCAGTACGCTTTGATTGGAGTAGGATTTTACGAAATAGTCAGCTCCGACAATCAGCACTGCCGCACCCGCGAGCATTATCATCATCGTTCTGAACTTATGCCGAACCTTTTCAAAAAGAAAAGCCGCCCCGATAACAAGTGAGGCGCCGACCAGTCCCGTAAGTGAAAATGCAAGAAACAAACCGAGAATACCCCAAAAAAATGCAGTAAAGGTCAAAAACTTTGATTTCAAAAAACTTCCCGTTTTCTGTACGAAAGGGATTACCGTAAAAATCAGTATGTAGGTATTAAAAGCAGCTAATGAAGAAGGCTCGGGGAATATTGAGGTTGCTCTGAAAAAACCTTCATATCTGAGGCTGAGCTGCTTAAATTCTTCTTCTGTGCCGTGTCCTCTGCTGAGGAGAGTAACGTTGTGAGAACTAATCCATGCAAGAGGCAGATCGAAAGCCCTTGCCATGATCTGATAAATGCCGAAAATGTTAATGGCAATAGAAACAATCAGCCACGCTTTTACGGCTCTCTCCCATGTTTTCGAATCCAGCGGGTAAACGGCGGCAAGAAATGCAAAGCTTGTAAGAAAGAAAAAGTGCAGGGTAGTTTTAAAATACTGCACAATCATATCGCCGCTGCCCGCTGCCAAAGGTTTAAGACCGGAAATGAAAACGCTTAATATCAGAAAAAAAAAGAAGAACCATGCCGGATTGAGAGATACCCGCAGCTTTTCTCCGTTCCACAGCACTCTCTTCAGCACAAGGATAATGAACATAACCATGGAAATTTCAAACCAGGTAACGCCGTAAGTGCCTATGGCAAAAGCCTGAAAAGACTCCGAAAAAAGCAGAATAAACAATATGGGTATGAGAAATCTCATTCTCAGGCGCTTATCCTTCTATTTTTGTGATTTTCATTTCCACTTTTTCAACTGGATTGTCCCGGCTGTCTTTTGGTACGGCAACTATTTTATCAACCACATCCATACCTTCGAGAACCTTTCCGAAAACGGTGTATTGCTTGTCAAGATGGGGAGCATCGTTTACCATAATAAAAAACTGTGATGTAGCGCTGTTGATGTCATTTCCTCCGCGGGCAGTGGAAAGAATACCTCTTTTATGCGGTATATCGCTGAACTCTGCGGGTATTTTCCTCTGAGAGGGATCGCCGTAGCCCCATGTTTCACGGGGTTTGTCTTTTGAATTTGGATCACCTCCCTGTATCATAAATCCCGGAATGACACGGTGAAAGGCA
Organism: uncultured Hyphomicrobiales bacterium; assembly: GCA_964577665.1. Classification (GTDB taxonomy): domain Bacteria; phylum Bacteroidota; class Ignavibacteria; order Kapaibacteriales; family UBA2268; genus CAYVTD01. The sequence goes on along the minus strand of CAZOBD010000023.1, from coordinate 31,334 downwards.
GTACCGTCGTAAAAATTGATAGTAACGAGACTATCAAAGTTGCGGCACATCTTGGGAGCCGCATCGGGAAATGTTTCGATGATGATTTTTCCCATGTCTTCGCCGCCGTGAGTAACGTTTATTTCGTATTTCGGTTTCGGTGTTTCGTTCTTTTCTTCAGATGCCATATCGGATGATTCTCCTTCCTGATTGTTTGATGTGCAAAATGCGATAGTTACGGCAAAAAGCGCCAATGTCAGAAGTGTTAAATATCTCTTCATATTGTCCTCCTGTTATTTATACTTAACAAAAACAAAAATTAATATCATTTTCCTAACTTGTAAAGTTAAAAAATATTTTATTAAAAAAATAATATTATTAGTTTTATGTTATATTCGTAAAGAGTAATTTACATATATTAATTAAAAAGAATTTATTTTTTGAGGCAGGATTAAGTGAGTGAAAATGAAGAAAAATACAGGGCGGTTTTAGAGCAGAGCATAGATAATATATATATAATGGATCTGGACACTAAAAAGCTAATTGATTATAACCTTGCCCTGCAGGTTGCCCTCGGATATAGTGATGAGGAAATGGAGAACATCACAGTTTACGACTTTATAGCCCACAGCAGGGAATCTGTTGACGAAAAGATAAACTTTACCTTAAAGCATGGAGCAATCAAGTTCGGACACAGGCAGTATAAACGTAAAGACGGTTCTTTTATAGATGTGGAGGTCAATGCTTCCATTATACATTTTTCCGGCAGAAAAGCACTTTGTGTAGTAAGCAGAGATATAAGCAGGCGTATGATATTCGAAAAGAAACTGCTTGAATCACAAAGGCAGATGAGGCTTTTCATTGATTCTTCTCCCGACATGTATTTTCTTAAAGATAAAGAGCTTAAATATGTGCTGCTGAACAAGAAAAACTGTGAGTTCTTCGGAAAAAGTGAGAAAGAACTTATTGGAAAAACCGATTTCGATCTGATGCCGAAAGATGCTGCAGAAGGATGCCGGAAAAGCGATATAGCAGCCATAGAAAAAAAGGAACAGATTATTGATTTGGAGAAAGTGGGAGGCAGAATATACGAAACCAGAAAAGCGCCTCTCATAATAAACGGCAGTGTCGAAGGATTGACCGGAATAATTAAGGATGTTACGGATGAAAAAAACGCAGAGGAAAAGCTCCGCCAAAGTGAAGAAAAATACCGCTCTATCGTTGAGCTTTCCCCCGACGGTATTGTACTTCTGTCTCTTACAGGCACAATACTTGCCGTCAACAAAAGTTTTATAGAGCTTACCGGATATAAAGAAGAAGACTTTGTCGGCAGGCATTTTACTAAAATTCCTACACTGCAAAAAAGTAAACTTACAGATTTTTTGAAACTCTTCAAGCAGATTGCATCAGGACTTATGAAATCCAAACCCGTGGAGTTTACATGGCTGCACAAAAGCGGTGAAATCAGAACCGGCGAAGCAATAGCATCCACTTTGAAAATCGACGGCGGCAAATCTTTAATACAGGGCATTGTCCGCGACATCACCGAAAAGAAACATAAAGAAAGGGTACTGAAAGAAAGCGAAGAAAAATACAGAATACTTACCGAATACGCCAATGATGTGCTTTGGCGTATGGATATGAACTTGAAATTTACATATCTGAGTCCGGCTACCGAAAATCTTTTCGGCTATAAGCAGGAAGAAAGATTAAAATTAAAACTTGAGGATGTATTTGCTCTCGAATCCATATCGAAGATTAAGATGATACTAAAAGATGCAGTAGAAGAATATCAAAAAACCGGAGACAAAGACGTATCAAGAATGCTGGAGGTTGAGGGCATGCACAAAAACGGCTCGAAGATATGGATTGAAATAAATGCAAAGCTGATTTTTGAAGGCAGTAAAATAACCGGCATTCAGGGAATATCAAGAAATATTACAGAAAGGAAACTTTACGAGCTGGAAAACCGCAAAGTGCAGGAAAGCCTTATCAGAGCAGAGGAAATTGCCGCCATTGGCAACTGGGAGTTTCATTTTGACACTGGTACAATAATAGCTTCCCGCGGCGCCAGAATAATATACGGCTATCCTATACAAAACAATGATAATACAATAATTGATATTCAAAACATACCTTTGCCGGAATACAGGGATATGCTCGACCGGGCGCTGGCCAATCTCATCAAAAAGGGAGAAAAGTATGACGTTCGTTTTAAAATCAGAAGAAAAAATGACGGGAAAATAAGAAATATACATTCGCTTGCCGAATATGATAAGGAAAGGAACATAGTTTTCGGTATAATCCGGGATATAACAGAAGAAATTCAAAGAGAGGAACAGCTAATAGAAGCAAAAGAAAAAGCAGAGCAGAGCGAACGGCTGAAGACGGCTTTCCTTGAAAATATCAGCCATGAAATAAGAACTCCCATGAACGGAATACTCGGCTTTTCCGCCCTTCTCAAAGATACTGACGACGAAGAAGAAAGGCAAGAGTACATTGACTTTATTATGAACAGCGGGAACCGCCTTCTTAATATAGTAAATGATGTTCTGGATATTTCTTCCCTTGATTCGGGACTTAAAAAGCCGGATATAAAAGAAGTAAATCTGCCTCAATTATTGAAAGAGCTTCATTCACTTTTTAAAATACAGGCAGGGAATAAAGAAATAAAGCTTATTCTTTTTGATGAGAATCTCGATGACATCAATATCAAAACAGACCCTGAAATACTGAAAAGAGCTTTAAGCAATCTGATAGGCAATGCCGTTAAGTTTACCCATCAAGGCTTCGTTAAGTTCGGATGCTCTTATTTAGGCAGTGAAATCGAGTTTTTCATCGAGGATACCGGAATAGGTATTCCCGAAGACTTCCACGAAAACCTGTTTGAAAGATTTACTCAGGTTGAAACAGGTACACACGTCGATAACAGCGGTACAGGGCTGGGATTAGCAATAGCGAAAGGCTGTGCCGAACTGCTCGGCGGCAGTATCAAGATGGATGCAAGGGAAGAAGGCGGGAGCATTTTTTATTTAAGGGCTCATTTTGAAAAAACCGGCAGCGGACAGCAAAAAAGAGAAGATTCAAAACAGATAGATGTTAAAGATGATTTTTCGGGATTGAACATACTGGTGGCTGAAGATGAAATTTCTAATTATCTTCTCCTTGAAAAAGTATTAAAAAAAATGAATGCTGATTTGGTCAGAGCACAAAACGGCGAAGAAGCAGTTCAGATTTTTAAAGATAATCCGAAAAAATTCGATCTTGTTCTTATGGACATAAAAATGCCCGTTATGAACGGTCTGGAAGCTGTTAAAATAATGAAGAAACTTGACAAAAGCATTCCTGTGATTGCCCAGACTGCTTATGCAATGCCTGAAGACCGGCTGAAGGCTCTCGAGGCAGGCTGTGATGATTATATTAGCAAGCCTATTGATTTAAATGAGTTTTTAGAAACAACCCGCTCAGTCTTAAACAAAAAACAATAATTTTTAATAATGGGAGGTACCATGCAGTCTTTTGAACACTATTTAAATTATCTGGCAAATCTTGCCGTTGCTTATGCACCCAAAGTGCTTTTAGCTATTATTACTCTTATCGCCGGTCTGTGGGTGATTAAGATAATAACCAATAAAATTGACAAAGGTTTAGAAAAACGCGATATGGAAGTATCCCTCAGGAATTTCCTTAAGGATTTCACTTCTATACTTCTGAAAATACTTCTGATTTTAAGCGTTATATCGGTGGTGGGCATTGAAACTACTTCATTTGTTGCAATTCTTGCGGCAGCGGGTTTTGCCGTAGGAATGGCGCTTCAGGGCAGTTTGGGAAACTTCGCAGGAGGCGTTCTCATTCTTATTTTAAAGCCCTACAGAGTAGGTGATTATATCGAAGGGGCAGGCTATGCCGGAAGTGTCAACTCCATTCAGGTATTCTTCACTGTTTTGAAAACCCCTGATAACGTAACGGTGGTAATTCCAAACGGACAGCTCTCTAACAGTCCTATTAAAAACTATACTACCGAGGCTCAGCGCAGAGTAGATTTTGTTTTCGGGATAGGGTATAACGATGACATAAACAAAGCCCGGGATGTTATCAAATCCATAATCGACGGCGATCAGAGAATCTTAAAAGAACCTGAACCGCAGATTGTAATTTCAGAACTGGGCGACAGTTCCGTCAATTTTGCAGTCAGGGTATGGTGCGCCAAAGAAGATTACTGGAGCATTTATTTTGATATGCACGAGCAGGTAAAGAAAGATTTTGACAAAAACGGAATATCCATACCGTTCCCGCAAACCGATGTCCATCTGTTTAAAGAGAATTCGTAAAATCATATTATCCCAAAATAATCGATAGAAGAGCAACCCATTTCCTAAATCCTTTCCAAAAAGGGTAAAAGGACTTTTCAAAAGAGTAAGATTTTCAAACTCCCTTCCCCTTCGGGGACTAACATTACCCGAAAATTTCAAAAAAGGAATAAATGTAGGGGCGAACCTGCGTGTTCGCCCGTTGAACTAAAAAAAGAGAATCCCCCTAACCCCCTTATAAATAAGGGGCATTATTTTGTCTTTTCTCCCTCCCTTTTTTAAAAGGGAGGGGCGGGGAGTGATTCTTTAAAATTCGGGTAATGTCAGGGATGGTTTTTTTTCGGCTTATTTTTTAGTGCTGTCGGGCGGCGCCGTTCCGGTGCTGTCCGGTATATTTGTCTCGGTACTGTCTGACTTAGGAATCTTGTCAAGAGGATTATCCGGCAGCTTTGGTATGAACCTCTGCGGATCGGTTACGCTGTCCTTAACGGATTTTACCTGTTTTTGAACATCATCGACCGGCTTTGTTATAGTTTTTTCCGCTTCGTCTATAATGCTGGAGGGGTCGCTGAAAATGTTCATAATATTAAAATCCTCTTCCTTTTCTTTTGGTTTTTCCTGCTCGACCGGGGGATGATAAACCGGTAATTCAATACTTTTCGGCACGTAGGGTTCTATGTCTCTAGGCTTGAGAGAATCCGGCAGGGGCTTTCCGCTGCGCAGCGCAGAAAGATAAGCTACCGTAAGATTTACATCTAGCGCATATACGGTATTAGGATACTTTTCCTGCAATATATTATAGTAATAAAGGGCACTGTCATAATTTTTCAGGTCGGTTTCATACGTCCATCCGATATTGTAAAGAGAGCGGGGAGCGTATTTAGACCTCGGAAATTTTAGAAAAACAGTGCGGAACTGTTCGAAAGCGAAACTGTAGTCATCAGCCTCCCGCAGTCTGACACCCGATGTGTAAAGCTCTTCGGCGGAATCAATCACGAAAGCTTCTGTGTAACCGCGCAGTTTCATTGCTTCGGTACCATATTCGGTTAGCGGATAAAACTCTACTAAAAGCTCCATGAGTGAGTCAGATTTTTTCAGGTCGGTACCGCGAAGACTTTCAGCATAGACGTACAAGTATTTTGCGGTCATATCGCTTTCGGGCGGCGAAAGATGGAGAGCAAGCTCGTAATAATATCTTGCCGAATCTTTATTGCCGAGCTGGTCATGAACTCTTCCTATTTCATACAGCGGATAGGAAATAGCCGGCTTTGGCACGGCGGGGCGGCTGCTTTGCTTTTCGCGGGGAATATGCAGCGGCTGCTCCTGCGGCTTATTTTCCGGCAGATTTCCTGAATGTGAAGCCTCTATGGGCTGTATGTTATACTTTTTCAGGTTTGAATCGGAGGTAATTCCGGGTCCGGTAATTTTATTGTTCATAGGAAGCGCTGCAGGCTGACCCGACGGAGTACCCATAGGCATTGACGGCTGCAAAGCGGCTCCCGGCTGCGGTTTCATTCCCGGCGGCACTGCCGCATTGCTCTTTACTGACGGATTAAAATTATTCAATTCAGGTTCATTCTGCGTTTTGCCCGGAGCAGGCAAAGGCATTTCTTTCTTTGGCTGCTGCACTTCTGCTTCCCCCAAATCTTCCCTGATACCCGTGGGCATGTGTCTCGGCTTAATGGAATCCCCGTCGAGCAAAGGATCGCTAAGAGATGTATCCCTGTCCGCAGTAAAGACTTTCTGCTCCATTTGAGCGTAATAGTAATCTTTTATGTCATTTACATTTTTCATGGAATCTGCCGCTTCGGGTATGCTGTCCGTTTTATAATAGTCGCGCGACATTTTGTGAACAACGGACTGTTTCTGCTCCCACTGATTGAGAAGCTGATAGAGCTTTTCGGAAATGTCCTTAACGGGGGAGCGGATTGTTCTGGTTCTTGAAAAATAGTTGCGGGCTTTAGAATATTTGCTGCTGTCAAAGAGCTCTACTCCTTTTTCAAAAAGAGCGGTCATCACGGGAGGCTCTCTTGTAAAAGCAGAGTCTGCAAAATCTTCGGCAATTTTATAATCCTCATCCATGTTCTGCAGCCGGAGCCAGTTCATACGCTGTGCAAAAATAAAAGACAGCCATTCTTCATTGTTTCCGTCGTCTTCCAGTTCGTCAAGTATTTCAAGAGATTCATCGAATTCGCCGAGCCTCATCAATGAGGAAGCGCGGTAAAGATAAGCCTCAAACTCCGCCATATAATCCGGGCTGAAGTCATCCACTTTTCTGAATTCCTTTTCAGCTTCTTCAAAGCGGTGCATGCGGAAAAGAAGTACGGCAAGGTCGGTCTGCCATTTTGCCCTTAAAAGCCCGTCGTCTGCCTGGGCAATTGCCTGCAGATACGGCTTCAAAGCGCCGTCTTCATCATTTTGGTAAAGGGCTACTTCAGCCTCAAGGCGGAAGGCTTCCGAAAGAATATCGTAGCGCTCCTTCTGCCATGCAATATCGACACAGCGGGAAAGCAGGGTTTTTCCCGCCTCAAATTTTCTTCTGATAAGGTAATTCTTTGCCATCAGAAGATGAGCGTCGGGAGAAAGGTCGCCGTCGGGAAATTTATCTATCAGCTCGCTGCATTTTACCTGCGAGGGTATCCATTCGCTGCGGTAAAAATATACCAGCGCCATCATGTAAAGCGTTCCTTCCACATAATCGCTGTTGGGATGCTTGGCAAGTACCTTAGAACCCTTTACGATTATTGAGTCGAGCTTTATCCTTACGGGTTGCAGCTTCTGCGGTTCGATGATAAATTCTTTTAAAAAGCGGGGGGCTTCGTCTTTGCTGACCTCGTCAAATCTTATTTGGGGCTCCGGCACAAATGTCCTCGGCATAACCCTCTTTTTTTCATCCTGATAATCAAATTCCATTTCACACTCCTTCAACAGCCGCTCCATATTGTAGTAGGTGTTGAAATAAGTAGTGAAATTGTCCCATGTATGGCATCCGGCAACAATCAAAACTGACAGCAGCGATGCCGCAAATATTTTTAATCTCATTTTATTTTCCTGTTTTTTCGTATGACATTGTTTACTGCCGTATCAAAATGCCATATTGCTCCAAAATAATAATAAACACAAATCAATCAACAAATTTAAAGAATTAACCCGTAACATTCAACACGCAGATAAAATTTCATTATTGCAGGCGGGAGTTTTCTTTTCGAGAGCAGCATCTCAAGTGATGATAATCGTTACGGGGCGGACTATTTAAACAAACTCCGGCATGACATTCTTAACTCATTATTTCAATTTTTCAAAAGTTACTTGTAAGAAAAGAATGATTTTCATAAATTATAGATTTGAATTAATATTATAAAGGATATGATTTTGAAAATAATAACATGGAACGTAAACGGATACCGTGCTATAAGCGGGCAAAACCCCAAAACCAAGTACGGTAAAAAGATCCAAAAAAACACAATTTTTGAATATGTTGAAAATGAAAATCCCGATATACTCTGTATGCAGGAAATAAAAGCATCGGAAGACCAGATTAAAGAAGAACTGAGGACTCCTTCCGGATACGACAGCGTTTACAATACCTCTCAGGCAAAGAAAGGCTACAGCGGGGTGGGCGTTTTTTATAAAAGCAAACCCTTGGATATAATAAAAGGAATCGGCATTGAGAAATTTGATGCCGAAGGAAGGGTGCTCGAACTTAAATATGAAAATTTCACTCTTTTTAATATTTATTTTCCAAAGGGCTATGCCGATCACGAAAGGCTCGATTTCAAGCTCGATTTTTATGATGAAATGCTGAAAATATTCAAGAAAAAAGTGGATGAAGGAGAAAGCGTGATTGTTACCGGCGATTACAATACTGCACACAAAGAAATAGACCTTGCAAGGCCTAAAGAAAACGTAAAGACTTCGGGATTCATACCGGTTGAACGTGAAAAGTTAGACAAGCTGGCCGATATTGGTTTTACGGATGCTTTTCGTGAATTTGTATCCGAAAACGGTCATTATACCTGGTGGAGCCAGCGAGGCAGAGCACGTGAAAATAACGTGGGCTGGCGCCTTGATTATTTTTTCGTATCGAACGATTTAAAAGATAAACTGGTGAACGTTACTCAGCAGCCAAAACAGGAAGGCTCAGACCACTGTCCGGTAGTAATGGAAATAAATCTGTAAAATGAAAAAACTTTTAACAATAGACAACATTATCACAACCCTGATGATACTTCTGGTGCTGAAGTTTCTTCCCATCATTTTTTCAATAGATTTTCTAGATCCTATCCAGAATACATTAGAAGATTTCTACGTTTCAGATATAGTTTTTTCAAAATTGAGAGATTATGACGAAGTAACTGTTGATACCAATATAGTACTTGTAAACATAGGTCTGCTAGACCGCCGCGCTATAGCCCGGCAGGTAGAGATAATAAATAAGTACAATCCGAAAGTGCTTGGAATAGACGCCAGGTTTATAACCTTGAAAGACCCTTCCGACGATTCTCTGCTGCAGGCTGCTTTCTCACGGGTGAAAAATCTTGTTTTGGTTAGCGAGCTGAAGATGATAAGACCGGGGGTGGAAAAATCAGTTTTTGACACTCTGATAAAATCTAACACTATTTTCAGCCGTTACGCCGAATCCGGATTTGCCAATTTTTATATCAATTCTGAAGAGTTCCGCACCATCCGCGAGTTTACGCCGGAGCAGAAGGTAGGAGACACAACGGAACTTTCTTTCGCGGCAAAAGTGCTGGAAATTTACAATCCTGATGCGTTCTATAGTTTAATGAGCCGGAATAAAGAAAGAGAAAAGATAAATTACAGAAGAAATATCGGCAAATACCGCACTTACGACATACAGGACATTTTCCGCGGCGGGGCAGGTTTAGAAAAAATAAGGGGTAAAATAGTCCTGATGGGATTTCTCGGGCCCGACCTGACAACACTCGTTACAGAAGATAATTTTTTCACTCCCATGAACAGACAGTATGTAGGCAAAAGCTATCCCGATATGTACGGTGTAGCCGTTCATGCAAACATTATTTCTATGGCTTTGGATGAAGATTATATAGGAACCAAACCGGAATGGCTTTCTATTGCTCTTTTGTTTTTCATTACATACTTTAATATGTGGCTTTACACTTTCATACGAGACCGCTACGAAACACTTTATGAACCCGCCTCAGTGGCAATTATTATACTCGAGTCAATTTTTCTGTTTACGGCTGTGATTTACTCACTTTATTTGTTCAATACTGAAATCTTTGATTCTATGCTGCGGGCATTATTCTATGCACTGCTCGTAACTCCTATGACTTATGAGTCGTACCACGATTCAATAAAACCCTTAGCTGCCGGCTGGTGGAAGAAATTTGCAAGGAGGGTTAGAAGATGAAGTACGTAAATTTAGATAATTTGATTGCAACTGTGCTTGTTTTCATATCGATGTTGTTTTTTCAAATATTCCTGAGTATTGATCTGCTTGCCCCTTTCTGGCATACATTCAATGATTTCAAAGTAACCGACGTAGGGCTCCGCGAACTCAGAGCGGAGGGAAAATCACGTGCCGATACCCGTATTGTGCTGATTAATACAAAAGGTCTATCCAATCTGGGGATAGCAAAGCTTCTGTCGTATTTAAACGGGAAAGAACCCAAAGTAATCGGAATGGAGAATATCCTGAAAAAAAGCAGTTATCCTCAGCACGACCGGCTTCTTGCTATGGTGCTCAGTGAGACAGAGAATTTAGTAACTGCCGAGAATCTGACGGGATATGATGAAATTAACCGGGAATTTACCGAAAAAATCACATCAGACAGCATTTTCGGAAAAATCAATCCTGCATTCTATAATCTTTTAATAGGCAAAGACAAAAGAACAACAACAGTTCGTGATTTTGTGCCGGCAGCAAGTGTCAACGGAACATTAGATACTTCATTTTCGCTGGCAGTTCTCGCAAAATATTCACCGTCTGCCGCAGGCGATTTTTTTGACAGGGGCAACGACGTGGAATCTATATATTACAAAGGTAATTTTACAAAATTTTTCTTTGCGGAAGCCATTGATATACTTCAGGAAAACATAAAAATTAACTTCAAAGATAAAATAATACTTTTGGGAAACTTACAGCCCGCCGGCGGCTCATTTGTTTTGGAAGACATATATTTTACCCCGCTTAATGATGTTTCCTCGGGCAGAACATTCCCCGATATGTATGGGATTGTTATTCATGCCAATATTATTTCTATGATGCTTGACAGGGAATATTTCACTTACCTGCCGTCATTTATTGCCTTTATCATTGCATTTATTATTTGTTTCATAGATATGATAATTTATTCGTATATTAGCCATTATAAACAAGACTTATATGAAATAAGCGCTTTGTTTATATTTGTAATAGAGTCGATACTGATACTTATAGCTACGGTATATTTGCACCATAACTTTAATTTTGAAGCCGAACTGACAATAGCTCTTTATGCAATCGTTCTTTCGGGATTTGCTTTCGAGGGATATAAATATTCTTTGAAACCTTTTGTAAAAAATATATATTCGAGATTATATTCAAGATTAAGAAGTAAATCTTTATTTTAATTTTTTTAAGGAGCAAAAAATGAAAAATCTCAGATTTCTGACCGTGTCAGTATTAATGCTGGCTTTGATGACATTTTCCGCCTTTTCTAAAAAGGACGTGTTCAGCGTGCTTGCCGTAAAAGGTAACGTGCAGTACAAAACAGACGGCGCATGGAGCAAAGTAATGACCGGCGGCAATTTGCCGCTCTCAGCCGTAGTGAAACTTGAAAGCGGTTCATATCTCGGATTGGTTTTTAGTAACGGCAATACTGCCGAACTGAAAAAAGCCGGCGAGTATTCTCTGAAAGATATACAAGGAAAACTAAAAGACGGCAAAGGTGAACTTTCCTCCAAACTAGCAGATTACGTTATGAACGAAATTTCCAGCTCGAAAGACCTGCTTTCCAGCGAGAATTACCGGAACAATATGGAAACACTCGGCTCAGTGGAAAGAGCCGTGGAAATGGACGTATTGGCAAAAAGACAGAGAATACCCGTGAAATCACCTTTTAAGTCCGATATTATTTCCGGCAAAATCACTCTTACATGGATGAATACTCCCGGAGTAGATGAATATAAACTTCAGATAACCGATCTTTTCAATACCGTTTTTACAGAAACAACTGCCGACACTAATTTTGTACTGAATGCATCTTCGGCAAATCTTGACAGAGGTGTTTATTACTTTTGGACAGTCAGTTCAGAGAAGAATCCCGAAATAAAATCGGAAGAAACCTGTATCAGATTTCTTTCGGATAAGGAAGCTGAAGAAATTAACGGCAAACTTCAGGACCTGCTGGCAGATGTAGATGAAAATTCCGCATTGGGCAAAATAATCACCGCAGCTTTTTACGAACAAAACAATCTCATTTTCGATGCAAAAGAGCAATATAAGGATGCAGTAGCTATGGCGCCGGATGTGGACGAATATCTGTTTCTGTACATGCGTTTTCTGAAACGGACTAAAATGTATCACTAATAAACAGACTGATACCTGAAGATGAACAGGCGGAATACATTGAAATTTTTTGCGGGGGCGGCAGCGCTGCTCCCGTTTGCTTTTAGCAGGGGGTTCACACAAAAAAGCAGTAATACTATTAAGCCGTTTATGCTGAAAGAAGGAGATACAGTCGGGATAATAGCTCCCGCCACGGCAGTTTCCGATCCGGATGATATTTTTCGCGCCGAAGAAGCCGCCTCTCATTTTGGTTTGAATATCCGTTTCGGCTCAAATCTAAAAAACGGAAGCGGTTACAAAACCCGTACCCCTGAGGAAAGAACAGATGATCTGCATGAAATGTTTTCCGATGACGGCATAAAGGCTGTTTTTTGCATTAGAGGAGGCTACGGCTCGGCAACAATACTCGACAAAATAGATTATGATTTAATACGCAGAAATCCGAAAATACTTCTGGGTTATAGCGATATAACCGCTCTGCATCTGGCGATAGGGAAAATGTCAGGCATGGTTACATTTCACGGACCGGTAATGCTTTCGGCTTTTTCGGAATTTACCGAAGAGCACTTTAGAAAAGCACTTTTTAGTTCAGAGCCGCTTGGCGAACAAAGCAACCCGGCTAAAAAAAACAATTTCAGAGAAGTATATCCCTTACGGACAATAAGCACTGGCAGAGCCGAAGGTGTTTTGACAGGCGGCAACCTTTCCCTTATATCATCACTTATGGGTACGCCTTATGAAATTGATACTGAGGACAAAATTCTGCTTATTGAGGATGTCGGAGAAGAACCTTATCGAATAGACCGGATGATGACGCAGCTACGGTTAGCCGGCAAGTTAGAAAAGGCGGCAGGTATCATTCTCGGAAAATGCTCGGGATGCGGTTACGGCGGGGTTTATCCGTCGAGAGTGTGGGATTATTCTCTTGGAGAAGTCTATGACAACGTACTGAAAGAAGTTATTACACCTGCTTTTTACGGTTTATTGTTCGGTCATACCGCCGATCAGCTTACGATTCCATTAGGTGTAAGTGCCGTAATGGATGCAGATGAGTGCGTTCTGAAAATAACGGAATCTGCTTTGTCAGAATAATTTCTTAAAAATTTTTCTCTGCCTAAAGGGAATGAAGTCTCTCCAAGCACAGAGGCTGCGAGCAAACAATATAAACTCAAAATATTCATTAGAAGAGAACCCCAATTCGACAAGCTCTATGCACCCCCTTTCCTAAATCCATTCCCCCCATGGGCGAAAGGACTTTCCAAAAGACTAAGTTTTTCATATTCCCTTCCCCCTAAGGGAAGAGCCGGGGACGGGGTTTCTTCGAGTTATGAATAATTTTTTTTTACAATTCCTGGTTTATTCAATTTTTCCGGGCAGTTTCTCCAGCTCTTTTTTAGCTTCTTCATGCTCGGGGGCAAGTTTCAGCGTCCATTCCAGCATAGTTCTTGCTTCTTCTTCCGCTTCGGCTTTCAGGAAGCATTTTGCCGAGCCAAAGCAGGCGCGGGCGTTTGTGTGGTTTATTTTCAAAGCTTCGCCGTAAAGCTGGAGCGCCGCTTCTATATCGTTGTCGTTAAAAAAAGCAAATGCTGTGTCGCAGAGAAGATCATCGAGATTTATACCGATAGTGCTGATGTATTTATTTACTTTCCATCTGTCAAAAACTTCGGTGATTTTTTCAAGCATTTCCGTCCGATTGTCCTTTTGCCGGTGAATTATTGCAAGAAGATAATCCGAATCGGGATTCTTCGGCAGAATCTCTTTTGCTGTTTCTAAGCTCTGAATTGCAGTGTCATAGTCTTTTTGTTCCATAAATACTGACGCCAAGCGGTTGTGAGCATGTGCTCTGTAAAGATCTGTCATATCATCACTTGCAAGAGCGAGGTTTATCAACTCAACAGCCGAATCCAAGTTTCCTTTTTCATATTCAATTTCGGCACGGGCTAGAATAATGAATGAGTCTTCTTCATCTTTTAAAAATTTTTCAGCTTCAATAGACATGCTTTTGCCGTAAAGAACATCCAGACGGGAAAAAATCATCATAGTCGAGCGGTTCCAAGTCCAAAGTGTCCTTGCTGTGTGCATTGCTTTCATGCCCATAGGCTTTATTTTTGAAGCATGAATATAGATTTCCTGCAGAGCGGCGGTCAGATATTCGCCGTCAGGCTCCAGCAAAAATGCTTCCTCTGTCATTTCAAGGGTGTCAATCTGACTGCCTGCGGATATTCTTTCGGCGGGAATTTTCCATGCAAAACTTTCGTCAACAAAATCTTCCGTTGCTCCACCTTCGGTAACGATTACAGGCAGTCCGCATGCCATAGCTTCGAGAGTCGGCAGGGAAAATCCTTCGCCGCGGTATGGACTGACGAAAATGTCGCAAGCCCTGTAAAGCGAAGCCGTATCCTCTTCGTCGAGATAATCGTCTATGTAGATTATTTCCGGGAAATTCTCCGTTTGTGTGATTTCTTCTATTTTCTCCTTGGCAGTCTGCCCTTTGTAAAAACTGTCTCCTCCCATGTCTTTTATCACAAGTGTAACGTCGTCATTTGCGGTAAAGGCTTTCAGGTAAGACTCGAGCAGAATATCTATGCCTTTTCTGAAAATGGTACCTCCGACAAAAAGATACTTTAGCTTCTTATCAGTTTTCAAATCATATTTTTTTCCTTTCGGTGAGAAAAGCTGAGGGTTAATGCCGTTTGGAATTACCTGCACTTTATCCGTATCCACTCCTGAGCGGAGCATACTTTTACGGGAAAAATCCGAAGGTGTCCATATTTCATCAGCCTGATTGAAAAGTTCGGCGAAAGTTTTAGGAAGACAGGAGTATTCCCATGGCTGCATTATTACCCATTTGGCTCCCTGAGGCGGTTCAGCTTTCGGGGGCCACTGGTGGCGAATCCAGATATAGGGAAGATTAGTGATTTCTTCGGGCGGACTTTGCTTATAGCGAACATCATGCTGTTTCAGCAGCATGTATTTGCCGCTGCCCTCAGGGGAAAATGTTTCCTGTTCGTAAGGAACTATTGAGAGTTCAGCCAGTCCCGTTTTCAAAATATTTGTGCAGTGCTCGCGGTTTATAAGCGCAAGGGAGTGCCACACAAACTGAGAACCTTCCCAGACAATATTCAAATGCTTGCCGAGGGCTGCCTCATGTTCTTTTCGTTCGGGTTCCGGTTTCGCATCCATACCCGAGATTTCTTCCAGCATATCTATACTGAATGTTTCTTCATTTATTGCCTGAAGGTCTTCCTCTGTAATATTGTCGAAATCGAAATCAAAATCTGAATCTATTTCTTCTTTTTCTGTTTGTTTATCCGAAAAGCTTTCATTGCCGAAATCAAAAGCAAATTCTTTTTGCGTTTCGGGTGCCTTTTTTTCAGGTTTTTTTGCAACGACCGTCATGTTTAAATTAATGTAGCCGTTATTCTGCGGAGTGTCTATTTCTTCGAATTTATCAACTTCAAGTCCGGCATTTTCAAGATGTCTTTTTATGGAGTCTTTATCAAAAGCAGTGCAGTGGTAGTCTCCGGGATTTGTCTGCCCGCCGAATATCATATAGGAAGCAATATCGGCATCCCACACGCCGCTTGTGTATGCCTTAGCCTGAAGCCTCAGCGAGGGACATCGGATTATAAGTTCTCCGCCCGGTTTCAAAACGCGTGCCCACTCTTTCAATATCGAATCGGTTTCGCGGTGGGAAAAATGCTCAAGTATATCACTGGCCAGTATCGTTTCCGCACAATCTTCGGGCAGTTCGAGTCTGCGTATATCCATGGCAACTACTGAGGGATTTTCGGAAAACAGGTCAATATTAATAAATCCTTCTCTAATGTCCTGACCGCAGCCGAGATTCAGCTTTAGCGGCGCCGGCAGAGGTTCCGGGAGCCTGCCTTGTGCCGGTTTGTTTGAAAATCCGCCTTTTAAGTCCTCTGAAAATTGCAGCCTGTTCAGCGCCTGATGTTCCATTTTGTCTCCCTGATTCCTGTTCTTATGCAATATTAATAATTATAAAATTATATTATCTATTGAAAATAAGCAAATTTTAAGCCAAATAGAAATTTGTGATGACATATAGTGAAGTTCCAAAAAAGCTGTCTGTATTACATCTCCTCTTGAGAGCGCTGCATTGATCTTGTCGAAATGGAGATACAGGTGTGTATCCTTAGATTTCCTTCTTAAAGTCTCTGTTTGTATGAAAATAAGGTTATCACAACTCTGTAAGTCTATTTAAAACATTAAACTTTGACATGAGGATTTTAAATTTTATCAAATCCGGTATATTTCCTCAATACTTCCGGCACTATGACATTTCCGTCTTCATGGTAATTTTCCAGAAGTGCAACCATTATGCGGCTTGTTGCCAGACCGCTGCCGTTCAGAGTGTGGAGGAATTCGGGTTTGGATTTCGGATCACGCTTAAAGCGGATATTACCTCTGCGAGCCTGAAAATCCTCGAAATTGGAACAGCTTGAGACTTCGAGCCATTTTTCCTCGCCGGGAGACCATGCTTCGAGGTCGTAAGTCATAGCGCTGGAGAAACTTGTATCGCCCGAGCACAGCAGCATGACACGGTAAGGAAGACCAAGTTCTTTCAAAATATCTTCGGCATCGCCGGTCAGTGATTCAAGCTCTTCATAAGAATTTTCAGGAAGAACGAATTTGACTAATTCCACTTTGTTGAACTGGTGTACTCGTAAAAAGCCGCGTGTTTCCTTGCCGTAGCTGCCTGCTTCACGGCGGAAGCAAGGAGTGCAGCCTGTGAATTTTATGGGAAGATCAGCCATTTTGAGGGTTTCATCTGCATAATAATTGGTAATTGGCACTTCGGCTGTAGGAATGAGGTAGAACTGATCTTTTTCCACGAAATACATATCTTCTTCCAGTTTCGGAAGCTGCCCAGTGCGGCTGGCAGAATCGGGAGTAACTAAGAGCGGAGCCATTATTTCCGTATATCCGTGTTTTTCTATGTGGTACTCCAGCATAAAATTAATCAGGGATCTTTCAAGAGCGGCGCCCTTACCCGTATAAAAAGCAAATCCGCTGCCAGAAACTTTTGCTCCCCTTTCAAAGTCGAGTATTCCGAGTTTCTTTGATATTTCAATATGGTCTGTTTTTTTATCAGGTTTTTTGGGCTCTCCCCAGCTTCTGATTAATTTATTATCTTCCGATGTACTGCCGGCGGGTACGGATTCATGCATCATATTGGGTACTGCCATCTGCAGTTCGAGCATTTTCTCTTCTGTTTTGCGCTGTTCTTCGTCAAAATCTTTTATCTCATCGGAAACAAGTTTCATCTCGGCGATTTTTTCATCGGCATTGAGTTTGTTTTTTTTTATTGAGGCTATCTCTTTGCTGACAACGTTCCGCCTGTTTTTAAGTTCCTGTGCCGCTGCTATTATCTCACGGCGTTTACTGTCCATAAGCAGCAGCAAATCTACATCTGCGCTTTCGTTTTTGCGCCTTGAATTTTCTTTTACGGCAGCAGCGTTTTCTCTTATGAATTTAATATCTAACATATTGATTTTCAATTTTTTCAACAAAGATTTATTCAAAAATAGCAATTAGACGTAAAACAATAGCAGGAATTTATCATTTTTTTTAATATAAATGTGATAAAGCTTTTGAGTAAAGGATAATGAAGCCTTTTTCCTCCTGCCGCTGCGTCATCGCGAAGAGCGAAGCGACGAAGCAATCTCCAACCTTAGACAGATTTTCAAGAGATTGCTTCGCTTTGCCCGCATGTCGAAAATTTGTCTCTAAAACAATCATCTCCTTGTGTGGTTTTTCGAATCATGGCTGTTTCTTCTGTTTATTTTGAGCCCCTCCCTTACCCTCCCCAAAGGGAGTGTATTCAACGATCTTGCTCCATCCCCTTGGGGAGGGTCGGGGTGGGGCCCTGACATTACTCGAATTTTAAAGAATCCCTCCCCGACCCTCCCTTTTAAAAAAGGGAGGGAGAAAAGACAGAATATTTCCCCCTTATTTATAAGGGGGTTTGGGGGATCTTCTTTTTCAGAAAAACATTTCTACTACACTTTTTTTACTCAAATATCCCATTTTTGAAATTTTTGGGTAATGTCATGGGGGGGGGATTTAAAGCGAAAATTGTCATACAATACAGCCGGTTTTCAGAGCGGTGTTTACCAAAAGAATTTTGTTCATTGTCTGGAACTCAAGAGCGCTTTCACCTATGGCAAAACGTCCTTCATCAGAGCCGATATTCCTGCCGTTATGACTATAGGCGGATTGGCAGTATTATTAAAATAATCATTTATTGGCTGTATTGCAAATTATTCTTAGATTAACTTCTTTTCTTCTCTGTTCTGAGCCTGTGTTTCAACTTTTCAATGTTTTATCCAAGCATTCATTTCGTAAGAGTTATATAAAACCATCTGAAATTTTACTTCTAAAGACATGCTTTTTGGGAATGCCCGCCGGGTTTGTGTTTGAAACAGGATTAAGCATATATGAAATATAAGCAAAAGTATCAACTTGATCGTCGTGCCTGGCGTTTGGGAAAGCAAGCAGTTCACTTTCAAATGGTTCCAGCCATGAAGAATTCTCTCTGAAATATACATCGCCTGTTTCGCATCTTGCAGCCATAGGTAAGGCTCTGGAGATTTTGTCTTTATCGGGTTTCAGTTTCATTACGGGATAGCCTTTTTTCATAGCTGCCTGCACCAGCGCTATCTGGTACTGAACGCTTTCGATGCCTATCAGACCGGGATTCCATCTTTGAAAAACTTTCTTTAATAAGGAAAGATGCTCCGAAGCAGAAAATCTTTCTCTCAGAATGTCAAGTATGAGAATCTGCCCCAAAGGTGCTGCAGCAAAAACAAGAATAACCGTAAAATCTGATGTTTCAGAAATACCGGCAGCCAAGTCCATCACAGCATACATACGGCATGATTCCTTTTTAATCTGTGTAAAACTTCCGTCCTTAAGCAAATAGTGAGTATCATTTTCAGTGAAATATCTGAAATCTGCCTTTTTGAAAATGCCGCCGCCCGCAGGCGAGGGTTTTTGCATGTAAAGTGCCGAAAACCAATATTCGCCTAAGCTTTTACGAATCTCTTCAAGCTTTTTCCCGGAAAATCTATCTTTCCACAAAGCTTCTCCCTGTTTCCTTCCCAAAATATCATTTTCCTCGGCAAGAGCAGGAATAACTATCGAGAGCCACTTCCCCTTTTCTAATTCTTCAATTTTGCAGGTTACGTCTTCCGATTGAATTATTCTTCCACACAGGTCGTCCTCATGCCAGCGCGTCATAATGATAACTACGACGCCTCCCGGTTCTAACCTTGTCATTGCCGTTGCCCGGAACCATTCCCAAATTTTCTCCCTGTAAACCGGGCTGTGGGCTTCGGCATCATTTTTTACAGGGTCGTCAATTATCAGCAGGTCAGCTCCTTTTCCGGTAATAGGTCCGCCTGCTCCAGCGCAGGACATACCGCCGGAGTAACCTGCAACGGAAAAATCGCCGGCAGCTTTTGAAGATTTATTAATTTCAATATCGAAAGCGCCGCCGTGCATGTTTATCAAATCACGGACTTTTCTACCCCAGCTTTGTGCAAATGAAGCGGAATACGAACAGAGAAGTATCCTTTTATCGGGATAATTGAGCAAGTGCCAGAAAGGAAAATATTTGGAGATAAGTTCCGATTTTCCGTGGCGCGGCGGCATGTTAATTATTATTCTGTCCGGCAGCCCTTTCAGGCAGGATGCCTGCAGAATATTGTCAATGAACTGCAGATGAGATGCTAAAACCCATTTCCCTTTGCTTACCACAGCAGCCAGAAGACCGGGTGAAGTCTTTAAAACTATATCCTTTAAAATTTCATTCATGTTTTTTTCTCGAAATCTAAGACGGCATGGGGAAAACATAAAATGAAAGATTATTAAAGAAATTAAAAAAGGATTATTAAAGCCATTTCTCACCGCCCTGCTCACGCAGTTTGGAAACGCATTTTTTTACTTCCTGCACACGGTCTTTCGGGCATACAAGGAAAGCGTCTTCGGTTGCGACTATGACCATGTTTTCCAGTCCCAAGCCCGCAACGGCGATTTTTTTTCCGGTATTGTTTACGATTATGGAATCGCGGCAGTCCACAAGTGCGGCAGTTCCTTCGGTAATGTTTCCGAGTTCGTTCTTTTTTCTTACTCTTTCCAAAGAGTCCCATGAACCTATGTCGTCCCAAGAAAAAAGCGCCTTTGAAACTACGACTCTGCTTGCTTTTTCCATCAGCCCGAAGTCAATTGACTCATTTGGAAATTTTTCAAAAACAGGAGCTGTCCTTTCGAAAGCGTCGGGCAATGCTTTATTGGTATGTTTTTCATACATCCTGCTGATTTTTTCAATTTCGTTTCCAACTTCGGGCAGGTGCTTTTTCATATTCTCAGTAAAAACGTCGGCTCTCCAGAAAAACATGCCGCTGTTCCAGAGGAATTTACCGCTTTCGACGTATTCTTCAGCTTTCTTCAAAGCAGGTTTTTCTCTGAAGCTCAGAACCGGTTTTATTTCAGGTTCGCCGGATGAATAGTCGAAAGGTTCTTCAATTTCCACATATCCATAGCCGGTTTCAGGCCTGGAGGGAGGTATGCCAATCGCAGCAAGGACATCATGCTGCTCCACATAGCTTAGAGTGGCTTCAATAGTTTTTGTAAAGCCTTCCCGGGGTTCTATCATCTGGTCGGCAGTCAGCACAGCTATCGAGATTTCGGAAGGAGAACAACCGGGAGCATATTTGCTTGTGATGAACGCTGCACCCAGAGCAAGACAGGGGGCGGTATTTCTTTTATAGGGTTCTGCCACAACATTTTCAGGGGGCAGTGAGGGGATAGTCCTGCGGATTGGTTCAAGCAAAGCTCTGCCGGTAATAATATAAATGTCTTCCGGCGGTATTACAGGGCTTATGCGCTCGATACTTTCTTCGAGCATAGTCTTTTCGGAAGTAAGGTTCAATAGCTGTTTCGGTTTGATTTTTCTGCTGACGGGCCAAAAACGCTCGCCCGAGCCTCCAGCCATAATGATTGCTGTTCTTTTCATAATCCTCTAAAATATATTAAAACTAAACTTCTTTTTCATTTTTTACTTCAAGCTTAAGAATACTGTAAAAAAATGCCGAAAACATAAGCTGAAATCCCAGCACAATAAGGGTGAATGAAGTGATGGCTATTCTCATGGTAAGCGTTATTCCCATTTCCCAGAATGTTTTGTTGAACCAGATAACTACCAGATAAAGCCCCAGACAGAAACCGGCAAATGCCATCGAGCCGCCGATTATAAGGCTTATCTCCAAGGTGCTTTTTTGTAAGAACCTTTCGATAAAAGAGTTTACGGGAATGAGATTTTCGTGTACGGCAAATGTTTTTGAAAAAACTGCAAAAACTGCTGCCTGAAAACCTATCATAATAGCAGCAACAGAAAAAAGCATTGTGTGAATATCGGGGCTTTTTTCCTCAAAAAACAGTATCCCGATGCTCATCAACATTCCAAAAATCATTAAAGCCAGTCCCGGATACAAAAAAAGCCAGCGCGGAGAGTAAATCAAAAGAAAGCGCAGATGCCTCCATCCGTCTCTGAAAGATTTCAGATGCGGCTTTCCCGAGCGCCCGTCGGGGTAAAGAGTTGTAGGCACTTCTTCTATTCTCATGTCGTAGAGTGTAGCTTTCACTATCATCTCGCTGGCAAACTCCATGCCTCCTGCCACGAGGTTGAGCTTCTCGTAAGATTCTTTTCTTATGCCTCGCAGACCGCAGTGAAAATCTTGGATCCTGCTCTTGAAAAAAAGTCTGCCTATGCCGGACAAAAGAGGATTTCCTATATATTTGTGCAGGAAGGGCATGGCTCCGGGCTGTAGTTTTTCGGAGAACCTGTTGCCTATTACCAAATCAGCTCCCTGCCTAAGCTTTCGGAGAAACGGCATTAAATTGAGAAAGTCATAGCTGTCGTCACTGTCGCCCAATATTATGTATTTTCCTTTTGCCTTGGAAACACCTCCTATAAGAGCGCTGCCGTACCCCTTTGTTTTTACCTGCACTAACTTTGCCCCGGCATTGAGGGCTATTTCCTGCGAACCGTCGGTGCTGCCGTTGTCGGCTACAATTATTTCTCCGTTAATTTTGTTGCTTTCGATAAAACGGCGGGCTTTATCCACACATATACCTACGGTATCGCTTTCATTAAGGCAGGGCATTACGATAGAAAGTTCGACAATATTTTGCTTGTTTTCTTCCATTAACAACAATATATGAAAAAAATTACTGCTTCATATTACTTTGCACAATATTTATGCCGCGAAGCGCCATCTCGAAATTGGGATTGATTTCCAGAGCTTTTCTGAAAGCTTCAAGAGCTTTCTGATTATTACCGCTTAGGTAGTAAGAAGATCCCATATCATAATAAGATTCATAGTCGCCGTGATTTATTTGAACGATTCTTTCAAAAGCCGCGGCAGCTTTTAAAAACTGTTTTCGGTCGTAGTAAATAACAGCCATGTTTTTCAGAGCTTTAATACTTTGCGTATCCAGATTGTAGGCACTAATGTAATCATTCAAGGCTTTGGAATTCATTCCCAGGTTTTTATGGCAGTCCGCCCTTATTATATATGCTTCGGAGTTTTCAGGATTATCTTCAATCAGCATATCACTGTATTTAATTGCTTTCTTAAAATTGTCGGATTTGATACCAACGTTAATAAGCTGTTTCAGGCAGTTCCTTTTATTGTGCTTAAGCTTGAGAGCTTTCAAGGTTTCCGCTTCAGCTTCTTTATATCTTCCTAAATACATCAAAGCCTCGCCTATGTAATAATACAGCACAGCCTTTTTCTTACCTTCCTCGAAGGATACAGCCTTCCTGAAATCGGCAAGGGCTTTTTTGTAGTCCTTCAATGCCGCATGAGTTTTGGCTCTGTCCTCATATAAGTTCATATCATCAGGATCAATTTTTATGGCTTTGTTGTAATCCTTCAAGGCATTTTTAAAATCACCCCCGCTGAAATAAGCCACTGCTCTGCCCATGTAGGCATTTGAATGGCTTGGATTGACAGCTATTGCTCTGGAATAAACACTAACTGCGCTGTCAAGCTCACCGCGGTCTATATAAGCATGAGCCAGAAAAATGTATGATCTG
The DNA here is from genome assembly GCA_964577665.1 of uncultured Hyphomicrobiales bacterium. Lineage (GTDB taxonomy): Bacteria > Bacteroidota > Ignavibacteria > Kapaibacteriales > UBA2268 > CAYVTD01. Next base: position 8,383 of record CAZOBD010000023.1, on the reverse strand, counting down.
GTCTTTTCAGGTGATTTTTCAATAACATCCGTCCATAGAGATACGGGATTGTCCCATATCATATTTCTGTAGTACGTAAATCCGGCGTTTATCAATGCCCAGGCGCAAATAATAATCGCTGCCGTCTTTAGTTTTTCTTTTTTTACAAAATGAAATACAGAAGCTGTAAGAAATATGCAAAAGCCCGCCATGGGCAGATACATCCTGTGCTCAAAAATAATATCTTCGATTGGAATTATGGTGGATTCAACTGACAAAGCCACATAAATCCAGATGATACCGAAAGCGGCAAGCCTGTTTTTTTTAAAGAGAAAATATGTACCTGTAAAAACTGCAAGATGTACCACCAGGGGCAAAATAACGCCGATATGCCAAAATGATTCTATCAATTTCCAGTCGTAATCAAAGTTTTGATTATATGGAAAAATGAAAAGCTGCAGGTATTTCAGCACTACCCGAAACTGATTGATAAAATAATTTAAATTGCTTATTTGTTCTCCAAAGTAGCTTTGTTTTATCCCGAAAAGCTGTTCGGCGCCTAATACTTTTACTCCGGCATAAGCCGCACCTGCAAGAAATATAAGAGCCGCCGCGGCATAGATAATTTTAACTCTTATTTTTTTCTGAAAGAATATGGTGTTTATTATCAGAAGCATAACAGGCACTGTAAAAATTATTTCTTTGGAAACAGCTCCGAGGGCAAAACTTAAAAAACTTAATATGTAAAATATTATCTTTGTAGAATTTTTTTCAGACAGTTTTCCCTTCAAAAAGTTAAAGACCGTAAGCAGGTAAAACATTGTAGTAAAAGAGGCAAGCCTCTGATAGATATATGTAACAGCCTGAGTCATTATGGGATGTGTTACAAAAACAAGAGCCGCAAGAAAAGCTGCAAGATCGGCATGAGATGCCGTAAAACTGTCTTTCATTACGGGAGTTCTCAGAAGCAGTCTGACAATTAGCCACACAAGCAGGGTGTTTACAAAATGAACCGCGAGATTAAAAATAAAATAACTTGCCAGATTCATCTGTGAAAAATGGTAATTGACTGCAAATGTCAAAAGGGTAAGCGCTCTAAGCCTGCCGAAACGGATTATTTCCATTGGCTCGTCAAGATTTCTAAACTCGGGGAATTCCGTCCATAGGATATCGTCGAACTGAGGCTCATTGTCAAAAATGTTGGAGTATATAAGCAGCCCTGCAATGAATATAACAGCAAGGTACAGCGCATTTCTCCAATATTTCGATTTCAGCTTTTCAGATAGAAATGCCGTAATATCGAACGATTCAGAAGAATCTTCGGGTCTGCTTAATGCCTCGTTTTTTGACTGCACAGGCTCTTGTTGTATTTCATCACCGCCTCCGGCAGGGCTTTCTTTTTTTATACTCTTGTATTTCTTCCTTTTTGACATTTGATTAGATTGAGTTACGATATTGCCTGCAAATTAACAAAATATTACAGAATACTAATAAATTATTTGTTGTTTTTCAAATAATCTTGTAAAAATTGCATTTTTTCTTTCCTGTCTGCTGCTCTGCAAAGCTCTATATACTTTTTTACAAAACTCCCGCTTCGGTTTCCGTATCTAAAGGACTTATCGAAATCAGCCAAAGCTTCGTGGTATTTTCCGAGAGCAGCATACACGGTGCCTCTGTTTTCATAAGCTTTTCCATTTTTTTTATCGGCAAGGATAATCCTCGAATATGCCATAATTGCTTTTTGCGGCATACCCGCTCTGAAATAAGCATATCCTAAATGCCCGAGAGCAGGTTTGTAAACCGGATTTATCTCCAAAGATTTCTTGAAATCTTCAATTGCCCTGTCATACTTTTTTTGTTCCAAGTAAAGCCTGCCCCTCATCAAAAAAGGTCTTTCCGCCTGCGGAGATTTTTCTGCGGCATCAGTCCAAAGCTCCATACCGCTGTTCCATATTCCCACCCTCAAAAACGCGGTAAATGACAGAAGGACGATTAATGCAGAGATTAGAACAGCCGGATAGCTTATTCTTTTTTCAAATATTTTCCAGCCGAAAATAAGTGAAGGAAGCAAAAAGCAATATCCAGCCAAAGGCAGATAAACCCTGTGCTCAAACATTGGGTCAGCCAGTACTATGATGCTTGATTCCACTGCAAGCGTAAGATAAAACCATAAAATGCCGAAAGACGCAAGCCGGTTTTTAAAAAACAGATATATCCCTGCGGAGATTACCAAAAGATGAGATGCTGTACTGCCAATAACTTCTATTCTGAAAAAATCCTTGTAGATAGGTACAAAATGGCTGATATTCTGACCGTATGGTATAAGTACCATTCTGATGTACTGCAAAACAACATCCGTTTGAGTATATAAATAGCCGCTAAGCGGAATAGACCTCCCGTAATCATCTGTAAAAGCTAGGTTTATGTCTTTATAGAGCCACACAGCCGCTATACCCGCCGATGAAAATATCAATAGTAATAAAATCCTAAAGTACCGGATCCTGCCATTCTTTCTCAAAAAGAAAAGCTCCAGAAATATCAATGCCGCAGGAAGCGTGAAAATAATTTCCTTAGAAAAGGCGCCTAAAAGAAAGCTCAGCAAAGATGCAATTATGAGAAGAAAAGACTTAATTCCATTTTTAAAATAGGACTTCAGATAAAAATAAAACGACATCAGGTAAAACATTGCCGCCATGGAAGCGAGCCGCTGATAGATATATGCAACTGCCTGCGTCTGAAGCGGATGAACGGCGAAAATCAGTGCCCCTGCAAGCGCCGCCCAGTCCCGGCAGGAGCGGAGTGTATCATTTTTTACCACATCCGTAGAAATAAGTTTCCTGATTATCAAAAAAACCAGAAAGGAATTTACAATATGGATGAGAATATTAACCAGATAAAACCCCGCAGAGTCTTTTCCGTGAAGCTGCCAGTTGAGATTAAAACTTAAAAAAGTAAGCGCCCTGGTATTGAAGTCCTTAAAAAAAGCAGGTATATCCTCAATATTTTTAAAGGTATATGTATGAACATATTTGAAATCATCGAAATGAAAAGGATTATCGAAAGTCTGGGCATATAGGGCAAAGCACACGGCAGTTAAAACCAAAAATGCCGCCGGAGCATTTATTTTTCGGCTGAGTACCATCCTGTATTCAGATTTTTTCTCGTTTTTCATTTTCGTTAAATGCAAATCAGCAAAACTCAAAAATGGAAAATGAATTTGTAATTGGCAAGTTTTTTGTTTTATTACATTTGAATATTTTGAATTTTTCTTTTGAAACAAGATAATTAAATAAACCCGGAATGTTCATTAAAGATAGTCATATTGAACCGAGACCCCCATCCCCAACCCTTTCCCAAAGGGGAAGGGAGAAAGATATTCTTTCAATTTTTAAAGTCCTTTCCCTTCAGGAGGAAAGGGTTTAGAAAAAGGGTTCTTTTCTATCGAATATTTGTGTGATAAATAAATTGAATATGGCATGGCAAAGAAATTTTCTTTCAGACTTGAGCCGCTTCTGAGCATACGTTCGCATAAAGCGCAGATTGCCCGCGAAGAACTCAGCCGTATCGTTAATATGAGAAGAGAAAGGGAGCTGCGGATTGAAGCACATCTCAAATACATAAACAGCCTTCTTCTCCGCAGGGAAAGCTCTTCAAAAGCTGCTGAATATCAAACAAAAATTCATCACATAGAATTCATAGAAAGTGAAATAAACAACCTGAGAAAGGAAATTCAGCAGATCTCTGAGATAGAAGAAATAAAAAGAGAAATACTGAATAATGCTCTTAAGCAGGAAAAAATACTCCAAAAGCTGAAAGAAAGAAGGCTTGCAGAATACAAAGAAGAGGCTGACAGAGAAGAAATAAATCTGATGAATGAAATTGCATTGAGAAATTTCGAATATGAGGATAAGTAAATAAGGATGGACCCTAAAAGAATAATTCTGGCGGCGGTCATTACCGCGGCAATTATCACGCTGATTGGTTTGGCGCTGATTGGTGTTTACAGGTTCTATCCGGAATTTTACGGCTTAGAAAGACCCGGAAAAGATACAATCGAAGTCGAAAAAGACACTATCTTTGTGGAACCTTCCATACAGCTTTCACGCAGGGAGTTTGACAGGATTCAATCCAAGCTTTTTGAAGTGGATATGCTAGCAGAAAAAAACAAGAATCTTGAAAAAAGGCTTAATTCGATGCAGGATTCATTGCAGGATATTTCCAATTCATTGACCGATACAAAAGAAAAGTCAAAAGAACTTATCGACAGCATACAGAAAAGAAATAAATATATTAGCAGTCTGAAGGATTCCATATCAAAACTCAACTCTGAAAATGCAAAGCTTAAAAAGAAGCTCGAGCTTGCACAACAGAAAATTAAAGATATGGAAACTTTGATGGAAATGAAGATGGACTCACTGGAAAAAAAGAATTTTCAAACTTTTGCTTCGATTTATAATAATGCCAATCCCGCAGAAGTAGCCAGAATATTAGAAAAAATTGACGAAAGAGACGCCGCATTGATTCTTAAGAACATGCAGAAACGCAAAGCTGGCAAGGTTCTTGATGCTATGAATCCCGAACATGCGGCGGCTATTTTGCTGCTGGGAATTGTAGAATAACTTAAGTCTCAAAGGATATAGAGGCTTATAAAAAAAGGGCAGGATGCCCGCATTAAAACGCAGGATGCGATATGATTACTGATTTCAAAGAATCGGCTGTCTTGCCGAAAGGCGGAGCCGCAGGAAAAAATTCTGTATCAGCCCCAAAAAATATCACAGAGGCTTTTTTCGGCGTAAAGCCCGAAAAACTGCTTTCTGCATCTAATAAAAAAAGCATCTCTGAAGTTATAAATGAAAACGATTCCGATATTTCATTAAATAAAGCATTTTCAGCAATTTTAAATGGTTTTGGCTCTTTTAAAGAAGGCAGCGGCGGCAGCTTTGTCCAGCTAAAATCATCGGAAAATAAAGGTGAAATTTCATTAAATGAGGCTGTTAAAATTATCGGATCCCGCCTTGCCGGAAAATATAGCGCAACCACTACAGATGATTATACTTACGAAAAAGCTAAGAATGCCTATCAACATATCAAAGAATTTCCCGCTATAAAGAAAGGGGGAATTTCTATTCTCAATTCTGATTACGGTGTTAAGAATAAAAATTCAGAAAAATTTACAGACGGTAAAAAGAACACTGCAGAAGAAATTTTAAAAACAAAACCCGCCTTTTCGGAGAATAATAGCAGCCAGGATGATAAAAATACGGTTCAAAAAACTGTCAGTAATCAAATGAAGGAGTCTGATTTATTAAAATCAGAAAATAAAAAGATAGCCGCTAATGAAAAGAATGAACAAATTTCTTTTAAACAACCCGGCTTAATCAATGAAAGCACCTCCGGCTATCCATTTGCAGCCGGCAGAGCTTTTGATATCGATAAACCTTCAGTCGGCATAAAAGTTGAAAATTATGGTAACGGCTCTGGAAAAAACGGAAAAGCAAATTCAGGGAAAGAATATATACAAAACACCGGAAAAAATCTTAGTAATGCTTATCTGACATTTCCTCAAAAGATAAAAAACGACAATCTCAATACAGAAAATATTAACGCCGGTAAAAACAATTCCGGAATTTTAAAAAACGGTGATTTGCTTAATAATATATCACTTAATAATATATCAAAAGATATTCAGAAAACAGTAAATGATCTGCCTGAAAAAATTAATATTTCACCTGAGAAATATCAAAAAATGAAAAATTCTGTTAAAAACTTTCAATCGCAAAATGATTATTCAGATAAAACAATAAAAGAGAATTTTAAATCAGTCCTTCATTTTTCGAATGATAAAACATCAAAATATAAAACACTGAAAATTAAGGGAAAAGTATCGGATGAAAGCAAACAAACTTCCGCAATAAGCGGCAAAAACGGAAAAGATATTTCTCCGAACATAAAGGCAAAACTGATTATTGAGAAAAATTCATCTCAAAATTTTGAAGAACGGTCAGGGCTGAAAGCCGATACAAAGTCTGAGTATAAAAAAACAGCCGCCGCTCCAAAAATCAATCACACGCTAAATACAAAATCCGAAAGCAGAATACGGCATGGAAATGAAGTACATGGAAATGAAGTACACATAAATAAAGTTAAGGCAAAGTCAGATTCAAATATCAAACACTCAGAAGGACTTGGATCAAATACGTTGAAAGGCTCACCAAACAAGATAATAAGCGCAGTAAAAACACCTCAGAGTGTTACTGCAGCCGCTTCAAACAGCAGGAAATCTCATAATAATAAGGCAATCGGAAAAAACAAGAACATACCTTTGCCGGTAAAAGAAAAAACTGATAATACGACAGGTAAAATTTCCGGTGAAGAACAGAAAAATGATAATAAAAGCATTAGTAGTAAAAATAATCATTTAAAAGTTGAAAACAGTATTAATTCATCTTTTTCAAAAAATATGTCAGGGAAATATAATCCTGCAGACAGCTTTAAAAACATAGAATTAAAAGATTTGAACGTTTACGGAAAAGCCGCGGAAGGAAATAAATTAAATGAGAAATACGAGCCGAAATCTTTAAGAATTCCCTCCGTTTTAAAATCTGCCGATATTGCATTGCAGGATACCGAGAAAACATCAGTTTCCATAGACAAAAATAATGCTGAAAATATTTTTCCTTCCGGGGCTTCGGAAAAATCAGCAGAAAAACAGTTGAAACAGAATCAGGACGGATTAAATAAAGTCCCCGGGGAAATTTTGACTTCAGTCTCCCGGGTAAAGAATCCCAAAAAGGAAGTGGCAAAGGAAACCTCGAAAAAGTATAACGGTAAGCAGAATAATGCAGATGCCGGTAATACGGCATTGCAGAGTATTGATTCTGAAAATTCCGATTATCAGATTGATAAAAAGAAGGCTGCTAATAATAGCCCGCAAAATGAAAATAATGCACATTCCGGTCAAAATATGCGTCAAAATATGTCTGATAAGTCAATGCCGAAAAATAATAATGCCGGCGAGAATAAAAATACTACACAGAACATCGCACAAACAAGTACGTCGTCAAATGGAGAAGGAAAAATTCAGGAAAGTTTTCAAAATAATACAGATAGCAGCATTACCAGATATATCAAAGCAGAAGATTTCGGAAGGAATACTCTGAAAATTGCGAGAAATTTAATGCCGCAGGGAACTCAAAATGCGAGATTGATTTTAACACCGTCATCCCTTGGTACGGTATTTGTAAAAATATCACTCAAAGAGAAAAAAGTACATTTAAATATTACGGCTGAATCGCAGGAAGCAGTTAAGAGTATTGAGAAACAACTGCCGGCTTTGAAGGAAAGACTTGTTCAGCAGGGACTGCAGACAGATAAGGTAGATTTGAAATTCAAAGCTCCGGAAAATGACAGTCAGCAGCATCAAAACGGCAGTCAAAATTCACAAAACGAAAAAGAGCAAAAGGACATGCGCAGGGAGTTTTTGCAGTCCTTTGCCAGATTGAGACAGCTTCGCGAGGAAGCCTCGCAAAGTCAAGATTTCAATGACTTACAAGGGGGAACCTACATTGAAAAATTATTCAAACAAAAGGGAGTTCAACAAGGAGGTTGATATGATTCAGGGTATCACGGGGTCTGGAGCGGCGGCTTTCGGTACGCCGCCGGAACAGAAAAAGTCCGACATAGTCGGCAAAGATGAATTTTTAAAACTGCTGACCTTTCAGCTTAAAGAGCAGAATCCGCTCGATCCGTATGACAATCAGGAATTTGCCGCACAGCTTGCACAGTTCTCACAACTTGAGCAAATGATAGACATACGCTCACTTCTGGAAGAGCAGGTCGCGGCTAATATGATACTTTCCGAAACAATTTCAAACACGGCTCTTCCGGGGATGCTCGGGAAATATGCTAAAGCATACAGCAGCAAAATTGATTTCAACGGCGAAGATGCAGTTTCAATCGGCTATAACCTTCCTCTTAATGCATCAAAAGGTGAGCTCGTAATAAAGAACGAAGCCGGCAAAGTTGTGCGGAGAGTTGAACTTACAGGCACTCAGCTTAAAAGCGGCGAACATAACCTCGAATGGGACGGACAGACCGGCACCGGCGGAATAGCAGCCCCGGGCAGATATTCATTTGAAGTAAACGGCTATGATTCATCGGGCAGTAAATTCAGCGCAGACGGCTTTGCTTATGGCGAAATCGAGGCTGTAAGATTCAAATCTGACGGCACTTATCTCGTCGTAAACGGTATGGAAATTTCGCTGGATGCGGTTACTGATATAGCGGCGTCATCTTAGTTGAGATGTGAGATGTTAAACATCCATTATTTGGGAAAAACACACAAGGGGTTGATTATTTTTAGGTAGATTTGCCATATATTGAAGAAAAAAACGTAATGTAAATG
>CAZOBD010000022.1:15346-34660 GCA_964577665.1 uncultured Hyphomicrobiales bacterium | reverse complement strand
CCAGAATCATGGATGTTTCATCTGTTTATTTTAAGCCCCACCCTAACCCTCCCCAAAGGGAGAGAATTCAATTATCTTGCTCCCTCCCCTTGGGGAGGGCCGGGGTGGGGTCTCTTACGGTTTTTCATTTACATTACGTTATTTTCGCATCTCATTCCCAAACTCCGATTTGTGAATGTACTTTTCTTTCAAAATCTGTTTTGTATTAACTTTAAAATAATCATCCCCTTGTGTGATTCCCAGAATCATGGATGTTTTATTTGTTTATTTTACTATCTGCCAGATGTCGGACATCTTTTTTCATCTGTTTTATCTTGTGATTCGTATTTAAGGCTATATCTCAAAAATAGTACAAAAATAATAACTAATAATCATGATTTAAATCATTATTTGAAAGCAGGTAATAATTTCCCTCACACATTTGTTTAATTCGTTTTTTTTAAGTAAGTTTTAGAAATATTTGATATAAGGTTCAACAGCAGAGGTGAAAAGGTGAAATATTTAATAATTTATATATTGTCAGCGCTTTTATTATTCAATTATACTTTATTTTCCCAGTCATTATCAGTATTCGGTATAGATGCTTCGGAATATCCTCTTGTAAAAGCAAAATATTATGCCTTTGACAAGGAAGGCAACCAAATCACAAATCTTTCCGCGGGAGATTTTTCAATACTTGACAATGGTATTCCCACAAATGTAGAATTTTTATCCTGCCCCCCGCCTTCGCCATCTCCTGTCATATCAGGCGTTATTACCATTGACGTATCAGGTTCTATGACCGGACAAAATATATTAAATGCAAAGGAAGCTGCAAAAGCATGGATAAACGCTCTGCCTGAGGATAACTCGGAATGTGCAGTAACCAGTTTCACAACGTCAAATTACATACATCAGGATTTTACCGATGATAAAGAAAAACTTCTTGAAGCAGTACAGAGCTTGAAAGCAGGCGGAGGAACCGATTTCAATGCAGGTTTTATAAAAGAAGCGGCAGGAGCATTGCTCACAGCCGAGCAGGCTGAACATAAGAAGGTAATTATTTTTTTAACGGACGGACATGCCGATGGAAATCAGACAGAAATCATAAACAAAGCTAATGAAATCGGCGCCATTGTGTTTTGCGTTACCCTCGGAACAAAATGCCCGGATATTCTGCGAAATATTTCCGAGCAGACCGGCGGACAGTGGTTCGAAAATATTACAACTGTCGAGCAGGCAAAAGATGTCTTTCTTACCATTATGCAGATTTCCCGCGGAAGCGAACCCTGCGATATTCACTGGACAGGAAAGGGCTGCGAAGAATTCAGGCATCTGGAAGCCGGTATCCCTGCCTTAGGTATAAAAGCAAACACATCTTATATTATAGAAGACCTAGCGCTGCCTTCCATGTTTGTATCTCCTTCATCGGGACTCCCATTCGGAAAGGTTCTGCCCGGCACAAATCTTCAGAAGAAAGTTACTATTACGGCTAAGAAACTGCCGATTACCGTAAACGGTGCTGTCAGCGATAATCCGCGCTTTAAAGTGATTGACTTCGGCGGAAAAACTCTTCCGTTTGATCTTGATATAGAGCAGTCTGCCGAGCTGACAGTCGAGTTCAGCCCGCTCGATTCGGCGCTTACTTATGCAAAAATCGAAATAGAAAGCAATGCCTGCGGCGGAAATTTCATATACTGCCGCGGCGGTTTTCCGGGAGTGTACGGGGAAACACCGCCGCTCAGAGTTACTCATCCGAACGGAGGGGAGATATTTGCCGCCGGAAGCGACACGCTGATTACTTGGGAAGGAATTTTGCCGCAGGATACAGTCGTTATTGAGTTTAGCTCCGATAACGGAACATTTTGGAAAACAATTAAAGAAAAAGCGGTCAATTTGGAGACTCTTTGGGAGGAGTTGCCTCTGATTGAGAGTGATAGGTGTCTGATAAAAGTCAGTCAGTGGGAAGATAAGCAAAACGCCGACACCCTGCCGGATACAGAATGGATAAACAGATACGGCGGAAGCAAAGAGGATAAGGCATTTGCCATCCTGCAAACCATTGACAGAGGATTTTTAATAGCCGGATATACTAATTCGAGTAACGGCGACGTAAAAGGAAATAACGGAAAATACGATTACCTTATCGTGAAAACGGATGAAAACGGCAAGTTACAATGGACAAAAAACTTAGGCGGCAGCGAGGAAGACTATGCGACAGCTCTTTGCGAGACAATTGACAACGGATATGTAATTGCAGGATATACTTGGTCTTCCGACGGCGATGTAAGTAAAAACAACGGAGAGTTTGATTTCTGGTTTGTAAAGCTCAATGCAGAGGGGCATATTCAGTGGGAGAAAAGTTACGGCGGTTCGAAAAATGAGTGGCTCCAATCTATTGATTTTACATCCGACGGCGGTTTCATAGCCGCAGGATTTACCGAATCCCGCGACGGAGACCTTGAGGAAATGAAAGGCATGTGGGACTACTGGATAGTAAAACTTGACGGAGACGGCAATCTTGTCTGGCAGAAAACTTTCGGAGGAAGCTCTTCCGATGAAGCTTACTGTGTAAAGGAGGTATCTTCGGGGGGGTATATCGCGGCAGGATATACTTTTTCAAATGACGGCGATATTTCACAAAATAAAGGCACTATGGACGGCTGGGTTGTCAGACTTGACGGGGACGGAAATTTACTGTGGGAACAGTGCTACGGCGGTTCGGATTTTGAAAGACTTTATGCCGTAAGCGAAACCCCTGACGGCTTTATTTTTGCGGGAGATGCCGCTTCATCGGACGGAGATGTATCGGAGAATAAAGGACGTGGAGATATGTGGATAGTTAATACCGATGAAAACGGCAGTATTATTTGGGAAAGTTCATTCGGAGGTTCATCCTATGATGCTGCTTTCGACATTACGCGGGCTTATGACGGCGGTTTTGTTGCAGCAGGTCTGACAGGCTCAATAGACGGAGATGTATCGAACCCTAAAGGTGAAAATGACTTCTGGCTTGTAAAAACAGATGAGCAGGGTTCTCTGATTATGGAAAAATCTTTCGGAGGAGGGCAGATTGAAAGAGGAACTGCCGTAATGATTACTTCTGACAGAGGAATTGCGGCGGCAGGTTATACCGTATCCAACGGAGGGGATTTTCCCAATAAAAAAGGAAACGCCGATTTCTGTGCCGTGAAACTGCCGGGCATTGCAGTGCCCCTGCAGGAAGATGTATCAGATAGTGTCTTTTCCATAGTGATGCCCCGGTCTGTTTCAAAGGATGTGAATATGGGGCAGGTACTTGTCCATGACATCAAAGATTCCCTTGTAAATACTTTCTTTACTAACACGGGCACTATGAAAATCAGAATAGACAGCCTTTCAATTTCCGGCGGAGATGCCGCTCATTTCGGAATAGCAAGGAATATTTATTCGGAAGAAATATACCCCGGCAGCTCTGCATCGGCAGAATTCAGTTTTCATCCCCAAAGCCCCGGTATGAAAAATGCCGAGATTCTAATTCACACTCAAAGCGGGACAGTAAAGCAGTCAATCACCGGCGAGGGAATTGAAAAAAGCATTGAAACTCTGACTTCTTTAATAGACTTCGGTAAAGTATATATCGGAACAAAAAAAGACACCCTGCTTTCAGCCGTAATCAAAAACACAGGTACTACTGCTTTAAACATAAATGATGTAATAAATGCCGGACCCGATAATGAACAATTCGAAATAGTCAGCGGCGGAGGTAGCTTTCTGCTTAATCCGGGGGAGACCCGTGTAATGCAGCTTCGTTTTTCGGCAAACAGCTTAGGCAGAACAAGCGGAGAGCTTCATTTTGAATACGAAGGCACCGGTTCGCCTGCCAAAGTGCAGCTTTTCGGTGAAGCTTTCAAAGTTACTCCCGTTTTGACTACCAACAGCCCTATTTGTACGGGAGACAACCTCTACATTTATGCCGATACTATTCCAAATGCAGAATATTACTGGAGCGGTCCGGACGGTTTTACCTCCAATGCTCAGAATGTAGTTATTAAAAATGCCATGCAGTATAATTCAGGAACCTACAGCCTATATACAAAACTGCTTGGGCTGTCCGGCGGTCCGGTATATTCGGATACGACATCAATAAATGTGGAAATAGCGACTACACTGGTAAGTCCCGGCGACAGCAGCTTCATCTTTGTAGGAGAAGCCGAAAGAATAGGGGATTATATACGCCTGACCGAAGCCCGCAAATGGAACGGCGGCTCTATCTGGCTGAAAAACCGCTTCACCGTAAAAGTGGATTTTGCCACTACATTTGCTTTTAAAACCCAATACGGCGACAATGCTACCGAAACACACGAAACTTCCATCCCCGGTGCCGACGGTATAGCCTTTGTAATGCAGAATCATAACTATCCCGTACTCGGTGAGATAGGCGGCGCTCTCGGTTACACCGGTATTACAAACAGCCTTGCTGTCGAATTTGACCTTTATCAAAATGAATACGATCCGAACGGAAACCACGCTGCCGTGCAGTCAATGGGCGCCGAGCCAAATATCCCTGAGCACGATATTGAAAATCAGACTTTAGGAATAAGTACTGATATGATTGAAATTGAACACAACAAAATGTATTATGCAAAAATTGAGTATGAGTGGACTTCAAAAAAATTGATAATATATCTTGACAGTACCAAGGAATTTTTGACCCCTGTTCTAACTGTCGAGAATATTGATCTGACTGAGCATCTGATGCTTGAGGAAGGCGAATATGTGTATCTTGGTATTACCTCCAGCACAGGAAAGGCATGGCAGGAACATCTTATATACGATTGGGAAATACCCTGCAATAATCAGCTTGTAAACGTACCTGAAAAATATAATAAATCTACTGCGGCAGTATTGATTTCTCCAAATCCATGCACTGATTTCGTAAATATCTCCATTCCTGCAGAGAAATTCAGTGAAGCGAAAATAAACATCATAAACATTTTAGGACAGCAGGCAGCGGTTAAAAAATCTAAGTCAGACTTCAGCGGGAGTATCCATTACCGTTTTGACACATCTAACCTGCCTGCCGGGGCATATATCATTACGATAACCAATGAAGGCAGGACTGAAAGTTTCCCCTTGCGGGTTGTCAGATAGCATGTTTGAAATTTTTACGAAGAACAGTTTACTATTACAGGCTTAAGGCCTTTTTATGCCGAGTTTCTTCATTTTATCGCGCAGAGTGCTGGGAGGAAGGCCGAGCTTTTTTGCCGCTCCGCGTTTACCGTCTATGATCCAGTTAGATTTCTCGAGCTGACGGGTAATATGCTCTTTTTCAATGTCTTTTAGTGATGCTGATTCCTGTGGGGGAATGTTTTCTTTAAAGGCAGATTCGGTGCCGGCTTTTATTAAAACCGGTGAATCTACGGTGAGGGTATCGGTATTTGAGAGAATAATCCCGCGCTCAATAATATTTTCGAGTTCACGGATATTTCCGGGCCAATGATAGCTCTGCATAAGCTCCATATCTTTATCGGATATATTTGATATGCTTTTGCCTAATCTGCGGGAATATTTTTTGACAAAGTGGCTGACGAGGATGGGGACGTCTTCGAGTCTTTCCCTTAGCGGCGGCAGTAAAACGGGGAATACCGAGAGCCTGTAAAAGAGGTCTTTCCGGAAGTTTCCCTTTTCAATCTCTTCTTCCAGATTTCTGTTAGTAGCTGCTATCACACGGATATCGACATGAGTGGTCTGAGGATTTCCGAGTCTTTCAAAATCTCCTTCCTGAAGAACTCTGAGCAGCTTTGACTGGAGGTCGAGGGGGAGGTCGCCTATCTCGTCTAAAAATATTGTGCCCTTGTCTGCCAATTCAAACCTGCCTGTTTTTCTCATAAGAGCCCCGGTAAAAGCTCCTTTTTCATGCCCGAAAAGCTCACTTTCTATGAGGTTAGCCGGCAGAGCGGCGCAGTTTACTTTTATAAGCGGTTTTTTATTTCTGGGGCTTAGGTCGTGGATTGCCTTTGCAAGAAGCTCTTTTCCGGTGCCTGTTTCTCCTAAAATCAAAACGGCGGCATCCGTAGCAGCGACCTGCTCTATCTGCTTTAAGACAGTCTTCATCTTGGGGCTTTTAGTAATAATCTTATCAAATTTCGAGCTTACTTTTATTTCTTCCAGCAGATACATATTTTCAGCCTGAAGCCGGTTTTTGAGCTTTTCTACTTCTTCGAGGCTCAGCCGCAGTTTTTCTTCGGTTTTTTTATGTTCTCCAATCTCTTTATTAAGCGTTGCATTAGCTTCGGTAAGCTCGCGGGTGCGCTCTGCCACCTGATCCTCGAGAAGTTCTTTGCGCCGCTCCAGTTTTTTTCTCAGATTGTTTATTGTCAGGTGTGTGCTTACGCGGGCGAGTACTTCTTCCTGCTTAATGGGTTTTGTGATGTAATCCACGGCGCCGAGTTCAAAACCGCGGACAATATCGGCTGCATCTGAAAGAGCAGTAAGGAAGATAACGGGAATATTTTTTGTGTCGGGATTTTTTTTCAGTTTTCTGCAGGTTTCATAGCCGTCCATTCCGGGCATCATTATATCAAGGAGGATAATATCCGGAGATGAATACTTCACCTGCTCAAGGGCGCTTTCACCGTCTTCTGCAACAAGAGTCCTATAGCCCCGGCTGCTTAAGTATCCCATTAAAACATCAATATTTTCGGGTATGTCGTCAACTATTAATATGCTTCCTTTGTTCTGTTTCATTTTTACTGATGATATTATTTTAAAACCGTTTTCTTTATATGAGCCAAAGAATTTATAACTTTGAAACGCAAAAAAATGATTTTTATGTTAAAATATTGAAAAATAAGTTGATGACATTAAAAAAGAAAGAGCAGCTTGAAAGAAAAAAAGACAGGATATTTCTTCATATCACGGAAAAATACCTCCTGCTTTTAAGTGCGGTTGAAAAAAAATTTGCCAGATTTGATGAAGATTTTGATGAAAAAGATTTTGATGATTCTCTGAAAAGTATGATAAACGTTAATAAGTTCATGAATGACCTGCCGGGAGTTTTCGATAAAATCTTTATGTCGGAATCTTTTAAAGAAGATGATAAGTTTGATTTTGTCTCGAAAAAACTTACCGAGGAGGAGAAAAAAACGATAAGCGGGATTATCAGAAAAGCAGTTTACAGGGAATGATCATCTTATATTTAAAAGCATGTCTTTACTATTCTTTCTAAAAAAGTATCTTTTGCTTTTTAATTAGCAAATCATAATACAACAAGACTCTATCTGAATAGCTCCTGCTTAATTTCAAGCAGTTTCAATCTATCCTCATCCTTTTTTGATAACATCCACCTGTATGGTTTTTTCTTTATTATTTTAAGCATTACCAGCAGGTTGTAAAGAATCATCTTGAAAGAAGGGAAGAGTTCCTTTGTTAAGAGTACTGTTGAAATTTCCTTCAGGAATAGAACTTTTGATTTTTTCTTCTTTGTTATTCCGGTTTTGGAGATATGAAAGGAATCAATATCGAAATCATCCCAGCCAATATCGCATTCATTCATAAATTTTTTCCAGTAATAGAAATGTATGTATGCTTCTTCGCCTCTTTTACCGAAAAGCTTTCCTTTGCTCCACTGCCATCCGTACCAGTCTGTAAAAGTCCTTGAAGTGCCGGTATCTACGGCAAAGTATTTCTTCCAGTATATCTTATGAGCGCAACCATTATTTTCCTGCTCTTTTAAGTATGCCGTTATGACGTGTTCGTCAAACAGATAATATTCCGGACGGGAGATATAATACTCGTAATTTTCTATTTCAAGACAAAGCTCATTAATCACTCTTTTATTTCGGTAAAGATTTAAATGACCCGATATGAAATTTTTTCTTGATGAAATGATGTCATAGTTTGTTAGTATTTCATCGGTAATATATGCACTCAAATCTCCCCAAATGAGATCAATATCGCAGTGCCCCCAGAAATCATAGCCGCGCGTATTTTCTTCAAATATTATTCCGTATAAGGGTTTCAAATCAACTTGAGAGTAATTCTCTTTTCTAACGGTAATGCCCAGTTTTTTTGATGCTAAGGCATTCAGTTTATTAAGAGAAAATTTCTTGAAAATTACGTTTTCCGGTGAAACAGGTGGAAATTCATTATCAGTCAGTATCAGGAAATGAAAGCGGGGATTGTATTTGCATGAAAGCAGAAAAGGAGGCATCCAAACCGGGAACCGACCGAAGTAGGGGGTTATCAAAAGTATTTTTTTTCTTTGCAATGATTTTCTTTTTTTATATTGGTAAAAACAAGCTGTATCAAATAATAAAAATATTGAAAATTAAGATAGAATAAAAAATTATTTTTTAATTGAAGCGGATAACAAAAACAATACTCCTGCTGTCTTTTGTCAGCTTTTTTACGGATTTTGCCAGTCAGATGCTTTATCCGGTAATGCCGATTTATCTGCAGAGCATCGGTTTTTCAATAGTCTATATCGGCATATTGGATAAGCAAAATCACTCCTAAGAAAGAAATAGCAACGGCAGTCGGTTTCTACACTGCGGGACTAAGTCTTATTGCTCTTATTGCCAGTCCGCTTGCGGGCTTCCTGTGGCACTGGATAGGACCCGAAGCACCTTTTGTATTCTCATCATTTGCCGCTCTTGGCATATCGGTTTATTTCCTTGCTGTAAAAGAAAAACGGAGTGATTGAAAAAATGAAATTACTCATCAAAAAAAAGCATTTTGAGAATAGAAGGAAAATGTTAAATTAGAAAAAATAAAACTTCGTTTCATGTTATTTTTCATAAATTAATGCGTATTGAAAAAAAAGAATTTAGAATGAAAAAGAAACTGACAATAGAGACACTGAAGAAAGCTGCACAAGATTTTTGTGAAAAAGAATCAACCTATTTTAATAAAGACCTCTATGGTGTAACAGATGGCAAAGCTGTAGGAACTTATATTGAAAATAAGTTTCAGGAATACTTGGATAAGAATTATGATTATGAAAAAGGTTCATCTGCGAAAGGGATTGATTTACCAAGTAATGACATCTTAACTGATATTAAAGTAACTTCAATAAAGCAGCCTCAATCTTCATGTCCGTTTAAAGATGCAAAGCAAAAAATATTTGGATTAGGATACAATTTTCTTGTTTTTGTTTATGAAAAAACTGATGATCCTGAGCGTGGAACTGCAATTCTTGATTTTCTTAATTGCACTTTTCTTGAAAAAGGTCGAACAGCAGACTACACAACGACTTTTAGAATTAGAGAAATGATAAATGACGGTGCAATAAAAGAAGATATAATTGCCTATCTTAATGATAAAAATATACCCGCTGATGAAATTACATTAAGTCAAATCGCAGATAGTATTATTGCAAAGAAACCCGAACAAGGTTATTTGACGATTTCTAATGCTTTACAGTGGAGACTTCAGTATGCAAGAGTTGTCTATTTAACAGATACCATTAATGGCATATCAAAATTAGTTGATAAAGTAAATAAATGAAATATAACGAATTAGACATATCACCAATTGTTATTGATTATTTCGCAGCAAATCGAAAAGAATTTATTTATTTACAGGCTTGTAATGACAAGTTAGAGAAAATATGCGGAATTAAAACATTCTTTAGCAATACAGAGCAATTAAATCAACTTATAGAATATGCTGCAGAAAAAAACATTATTGTTTCCGAGCCAGATAGAAGAGAATATGGCGATTTTCAGACCAATTTTGAACTGGCAGTAAAGTCTGTTGATTATATAAAAAGCAATTTAGATAATGATTCTATTGAATTTGTTCTTGAACCTACATGCGGTAAAGGAAGTTTTATTATTGCAGTACTCACCAAAATATCTAGCATAAAAAAAATTGTTGGAATTGAAATTTACCAGCCATACATTTGGGAAACAAAGTTCAAAATTTTAGATCTTTTTCTTAAAAACCTTAATTTATCAAAGCCCAATATTGATATTATACATGCCAATGTTTTTGATTTCAGTTTTAATAAGTTGTCAAAAGAAACTAAAACACTTAAAACATTAGTTATTGGAAACCCACCCTGGGTTACTAATTCAGAATTAAGCTCTATTGATTCTAAAAACTTGCCAATTAAATCAAATTTTAAGAAGCATAGCGGGTATGATGCAATTACAGGTAAGGGAAATTTTGATATTGGTGAGTTTATTTCCTTACTAATGTTAAGATATTTTTCTTCTCATCAAGGATTTTTTGGATTCTTGGTCAAGAGCTCAGTTGTTAAAAATTTGCTCTTTGACCAAAAGGACAATAGATTTCCAATTGGAGACATTAGAAAACTGACTATAGACGCAAAAAGAGAATTTAATGTTTCTGTGGATGCATGTTTATTCTTTTGTAAATTCAATAAGCAATCTGAAATTACGTGTAAGGATATTGATTTCTATTCACTAAAAGAAAATAGAACTTTTGGTTGGGTCGGGAACAATTTTGTCAATTCTGTAATAGATTATAAACAAGCTAATGATATTGACGGAAAATGTCAATTTGTGTGGAGGCAAGGGATAAAACATGATTGTTCTAAAGTTATGGAGATTGAAAAACATAATGGGAATTACATAAATGGATTAAATCAAGAATTTGTTATTGAAAGTGATTTGGTCTATGGATTATTAAAAAGTTCTGATTTAAAATCAAATGAAATCAATAGCTCTCGTAAGCTAACTATAATAACTCAAAAGAAAATAGGGCAGGAAACAAATTATATCAAACGTGATTATCCCCTTACTTTTGAATACTTAAACAAAAACAGGGAGTATTTTGATAAGAGAAAATCTTCAATATATAAAGGAAAACCAAGTTTTTCAATCTTTGGAGTTGGCGATTATTCATTTATGCCATACAAAGTTGCTATTTCAGGTATGTATAAAAGGACACAGTTTACACTTATTTCTCCTGAAGACGGAAAACCTTTGATGCTCGATGATACATGTTACTTTATAGGTTTTCGTGAAAAACATTTTGCCCAAATTGCATTGTATTTGCTTAATCATCACCATACGCAGCAATTTTTAAAAGCAATAATATTTCCTGACTCAAAAAGGTCTATTACCAAAGATATCTTAATGCGTATAGATTTTGTAAAATTGTATAGTTTATTTGATTATTCATCTGCAGCTAATGACTTAGACATATCATTAGAAGACTGGAATGAATTTGAAAATAGAATAAATCCCCAAGCAGAAATGAAAGAAATGACCCTGTTTTAAGAAAGCATTTAAGCCTGACTCCGGCTATGCGTAATCATGCTTTTCTAATCGAAACAACTCCTGACGGCAAAACTCGATTTCGGCAAATTGAACGATTTATGGGACCAATGGTTTTTTTATGTTGAAAGATTTTCAAGACTTGAGTTTTCTCGTTTCGGAAAGTATTTATATAGTTTTGCAAACGGAAAAACTGTATATATAAAGATTGTACAATAATTTCATTTTATATACTACATTACTTATGTAATAATAATAATGTAATATTTATTGCATAATAATTGTAATGAGAAAGTTCAATCCGTTTTTAAAAGAGGGTTATGTTTCCCCGGAGTATTTCTGCAACCGCGAAAGCGAAACCCGCATTCTGCTCAAATCTGCCGAAGAGCATAAGCATTATGCTCTTTTTTCTATCCGCCGTCTCGGAAAAACCGGTCTAATTCACCATGCTTCGGGCATATTGAAAAAGAAGAAAGTAAAAGTAATGTATCTTGACATAATGATGACATCTTCTTTCCGGGAATTTGTCTATCTTTTTGTTAAGGAATATTTCAATTCGACTGCCGATATTTCTCAAAAGATACTCAAAACAGCATCTTCGCTTCTGAAAAGCTTTTCACCTGCTCTATCTGCGGATCCTGTTACAGGAAAATTCAGTCTCGACCTAAATTTTTCAGGTGCCGGAGACCCCTTTGAAGACATGGAAAGGATTTTCGGTCATATTGAAAAATCCGATTACTATTTCTTCATTGCCATCGACGAGTTCCAGCAGATACTGAACTATCCGGAGCAAAATGCGGAAGCATTTCTGCGCTCGAAAATGCAGAATCTGCACAATGTTTCTTTTGTATTCTCAGGCAGTAAAAAGCATCTTCTTCTAAGCATTTTCGGCGATTACTCGCGTCCTTTCTGGCAAAACTGCGGCTTCATGGAATTGAAAGCAATTGACCGGATAAAATATTCGGAGTTTATTAAAAAGAAGTTTCGCGAAGGCGGTAAAATAATTGAAGAAGAGGCTGTAAAAAGAATTTTGAATGAAACCGGAGGAATTACATATTTTGTTCAGCTGATATGCCACGATTTGTATAATCTGATGGAGAAAAAAATCGGAGCGGAAATTTTTGAGGAAGTTTTTCTAAAAATTTTGAAAGAAAGGGAAGCGTATTATCTAAACTATCTTAATCTGCTGACACAAAAGCAGAGACAAGTTTACATGGCGGCGGCGCTTGAGGAAAATCTCATGCAGCCTATGGGAGCGGCTTTTATTTCCAAATACAATCTGGGGGGTGCAAGTTCCGTCAGAGTTTCTTTGAAAAGCCTGATTGAGAAAGAACTGATATATGAAGCCGGCGGCAGGTATTTGACGACCGATCCGCTTTTTCCGGCATGGCTGAAAAGAAGAACTATTGAGAAATAGTAGGGAACAGGCATGCCTGTTCCCTACAAAATAAACAGATGAAACAGCCATTATTGAGAAAACTATTGAGAAATAGTAGGGAACAGGCATGCCTGTTCCCTACAAAATAAACAGATGAAACAGCCATTATTGAGAAAACACAAAAGGAAATGATTGTTTTTGAATACAATGTCTTTGCGAGCAGCGCGAAGCAATCTCTAAAAATCTGCTAATTGTTGGAGATTGCTTCGCTCTTAGCAATGACGCAGCAGTAAGAGGAAAAAGATGTCAGCCACCATCAAAGTGTCTGACAACTGCGTAAAAAAAAGGAAATAAAACAAAAAAATGAAAAAATGGAATGCTGAACTGCTGCTTGGGGTTGTAACTCTGATATGGGGAGGAACTTTTCTTTTCACTAAGCAGGGGCTGAACGACTGTCCGCCTTCACTTTATCTCATGTTTCGCTTCGGGATAGCATTTGCTGTCTCATTTATAGTTTTTGGCAGACATTTTGTAAAAATAGATAAAGAAACCGTTAAGCACGGATTAATACTTGGCTTGCTCTTCGGCGGCGGATTCGTTTTACAGACCTACGGACTTAAATTCACGGCTGTTTCAAAATCCGCTTTCATAACAGGACTGACCGTTCCTCTTACGCCTTTTGCCTATTGGCTTGTCCAAAAAAAAACAATAGGGTTGTGGCCCAAGGCGGCGGTTGTAGTGGCTTCAGCCGGACTTTGGCTTTTTACGGGCAGTAATTTTAAAGAAATAAACATAGGCGATATATTAACGATTTTCTCGACGGTATTCTGGGCGCTTTACATTACTTACATGGATGTCTTCACTCACGGAAAGAGCGGTTTTTCCGAGACGGCACAGCTCGTAATGATGCAGTTTGCGGGAGCATTTCCGGTTGCAGCCCTATCATTCGTATTCATGGAAGCAGAAAGTCTTTCGCTGAATATTTCAGCTAATTTGATTGTCTCCCTGGCATACAACAGTCTTCTGGCTTCTTTTCTTGTAACATTTATCCATACAACAGCCCAGCGCTACACTACTCCTGTAAAAGCGGCACTGATATTTTCGCTTGAGCCGGTTTTTGCATCCGTTATTGCTTTTCTGGCAATAAACGAAATGCTTAATATGCGTGAAATAGCGGGAGGAGCAATTCTGCTAAGCGCCGTGCTTGTTTCCGAGCTGGGCGGACTGCTAGGGAAAAGAGCTAAAACTTAAACAAATCCGTGCTCAGGTAGCGTTCCGCAGTGTCACAGAAAATAATCACGAATTTTTTACCCCGGTTTTCCGGTCTTTCAGCGATTTTGCAGGCTGCATAAGCGATAGCACCTGAGGAAATACCTATAAGAATGCCTTCTTCGCGGATAATCTTCCTTGCAAAATTAATGGCATTTTCATTTGATACTTTTATCGTTTCGTCAATAATGGCAAGATTGAGATTGTCGGGAATAAATCCTGCTCCTATCCCTTGTATTTTATGGGGACCAGGTTCGCCGCCGGATATCACGGGAGAATCTTCAGGCTCTACGGCAATTATTTTTAAGCGGGGGTTTTTACTCTTCAAAGCTTCTCCTGTGCCTGTAATTGTTCCGCCTGTGCCTACGCCTGCAGCAAAAAATTCAAAATCGCCGCCGGTGTCGCGCCATATTTCTTCGGCAGTAGTTCTGAAATGTATCTGGGGGTTAGCGGGATTTTTAAACTGCTGCGGCATAAAAGAATTATCATATTCCGCAAGCAGTTTTTCCGCTTTTTTCACAGCGCCTTTCATGCCAAGTTCAGCTTCGGTTAGAACGATTTCCGCACCGAGGATTTCCATCATTTTTCTACGCTCTGTGCTCATGCTTTCAGGCATGGTAAGTATCAACCTGTAACCCTTGTAGGCGCAGACCATTGCGAGCCCTATGCCGGTATTGCCGCTGGTAGGCTCTATGATTACCGTGTTTTTATCGATACTGCCTTTGCTTTCGGCATCTACTATCATAGCCAGAGCGGGCCTGTCTTTTACGGAAGCGCTTGGGTTGTTGAATTCAAGTTTTGCGTAAATCTCAACATCGTTATCGGGAATTACTTTGTTCAATTTTACCATCGGGGTATTTCCAACTAATTCCCCAATGTTTGCGGCAGCAGCCATAAACACCTCTCTTTAGCTTTAATTAAATCATTAAAATCAATTCATTATATTTGGTTAAACGATTAAAAGTGGAAAGTAGTTTAGTAAACCTGATTATTCTTGAATTTCTTTGCGGGCAAACTGTATGTCGTATAGTTTTCTATAGACTCCGTTTTTCTCTATCAGCTCAAAATGATTTCCGCGCTCCACTATTTCGCCTTTATCGAAAACAAGTATTTCATCGCAGTCGATGATTGTGGCAAGCCTGTGTGCAACAATTACAGCCGTTTTATCTTTCAGAGAGCGGTTTATGGCATTCTGCACTGTTTTTTCAGACTCAGAGTCGAGAGCGGAAGTAGCTTCGTCGAAGAGCAGGATGTAAGGATTGCGGATAAGAGCGCGGGCAATGGCTATTCTCTGTTTTTCTCCTCCCGAAAGCTTCACTCCCCGGTCGCCTATATAAGTATCGAATCCGTTTGAGAAAGCTGATATAAAATCATAAGCATTTGCGAGTTTTGCGGCATTTTCTATGTCCTCTCTGCTTACGTTTTCATCACCGAAACGGATATTGTTTGCAACCGTGTCGTTAAAGAGCATAGATTCCTGAGTAACTATTCCGAAAAGGCTGCGGTAGCTTTCCAGATTAAGGTCTTTAATGTTTTTACCGTCCATTGAAATTTCTCCGCTGTCGGGATCGTAAAAGCGGATTAAAAGATCGAGCATAGTTGATTTTCCGCTGCCGCTAAGCCCTACAAAGGCAATTTTTTGGGACTTCTGTATCTTAAAACTTGAGTTTTTGATGACATGAGAGCCGTTTTCATAAGAAAAGCTGAGATTTTTAACTTCTATTGCATCATTAAAAGAATCTACTATTTCTTTTCCGCTTTCCACGCTTGGTTTTTCATCTATGATTGCAAGGATTCTTTCGGCGGCAACAAAACCCCGCTGAAATTTTGCAACCGCATTTGTTACTGAAACAATCGGAGCCATGATAGCAAACAAGACGAAAAGAAAAGTCATCAGGTCATCGGGTTTCATTTTTCCCGCAAGCACATCGCTGCCGCCCACGAAAAATACGACGCAGAGCGCCAATATGGCAAACATTTCGTTTATGGATGGGATAAGAGAAATAACTTTGCGCTCTTTAACGGCAGAGCGGACAAACCTGTCTGTTTCGTCTGAAAAGCGTCTGTCGGAAATTTTTTCGGCATTAAAGGCTTTTACTATTCTGATTCCGTAAATAGTTTCGTTTAGAATGGATGTCCAGTTTGCCATGGAAATCTGCATTCTGGATGCATAGCGCCGCAGATATTTCAGCGAGAGCCTCAGTAAAATCAGGCTGATAATACTTGTGCTGAAAGCAATTAAGGTCAGATATGTGGAAATGGATACAAGCACGAAAAGAAAAACCAGCACCTGCACTATTTCGCGGAAAAATTTTGTGAAAGCATTGATGGTAGTGCTGTTTAAAACGCTGACGTCATTTGTGATAATAGAAATGATAGAGCCTTCCTGCCTTTTCGAGAAAAAATCGACGGATAAAGAAGTGATTTTACCGAAAACATTGTCCCGGATATGCTTTATCACTCCCTGCTCGAATTTTACGCTGATTACCTGCCCCCAGTATTTGAATATATTTTTTGCAAGAAAAAGGATAATAATGAAAACGGATAATTTTAAAAGGGTGGCGTGCATGTCGCCCGGTACGACGAAAATGGAATTCATAAAACCGTAGAAATCATTTTTCATGGTCTCCAGCAAACCGGCGTCGGGCGAGCTTATGTCCAGAGGTACATTTTCCTGAAAAAGGATTTGAAAAACCGGTTTAACTATTGCGGCTATCGAAAAAGCGGAAAGTATTGAAAAAATTGCATTGACAATAAGAAGAAGACCGAGGAGAGCAAAAAAAGGCTTTACAAACTTAGCCACTCTTCTCAGCAGAACATACATGCTTTTGCTTTCTAAGCCTTCTTTTTCTTTGCTCATATCTAAAAACTAATCTTTTTCCTGCTTAAAAGGAAGAGACAATGCAAAAGTGGAACCTTTACCGAGCACGCTTTTAACCCACACTTTGCCTTGATGAGCTTCTATCAGTTTCTTCACTATCCACAAGCCGAAACCGGAAGAGGTTTCTCCGCCCGTCGGTTTGGCGCTTAGGCGTGTGCCCCGTTGAAATGCAGACTGAACGTCCTCTTCGGAAAGCCCCTGTCCGTTGTCGCTGACTTCCACTACCACCCGCTTAAGCTCTTTGGCGCTTTTAACCCTTACTTTAGTGCCCTCGGGCGAAAACTTAATGCCGTTGGAGATAAGATTGTCAATTACTTCGTCAATTTTTTGTACGTCCATTTCCACGCCGGGCAGATTTTCATCGAGGTCAAGCAGTATGCTTATATTTTTCTTTTTTGCGTGAACATCGTTGCGCCGGACTACGTCTTTTATAATGTCGTTTATTTGTTCGTTTTCGAGCTTAAGAGTAAGCTTAGTACCTTCGAGAGCCAGTATGCGGGAGACTTCCTGCGAAAGATTCACTATTTTAGTAGTGGTCTCAAAAATGTCGTTCATAACCTCCTGCTGCTCTACGGCGGTTAAATCGTATGAACGAAGAAGGTCAACAAGGCTTTTTATCAGAGATGCAGGGTTTTTAATGTCGTGGATTATCACTGCAAAAAGATCGTCTTTCTGCTTTTGCAGTTCTTCTATTTCATCACGGCTTTTCTCTATCCTGTCCATTTGCTCTTTGAGATCTTTGTTTTGATTAGAGAGTTCCTCGCTTCGGGCATTCAAGCCGTCAATCTGCCCCCTGAGAGAGGAAATTTCGGCCTTGAGATTGCTGTTTTCGGCAATCACTTTGTTGTACTTTTCTTTGGGAACAGTTTCTTCGGGAGTTGTTTCCATTTTAAATGTTTCCATGTATGTTGAACTTTTTTCTTTAGCCGTTTTCTTTCGAAGAAAAGCAAAGTAAATAATAATAAAAAACAAAATTCCTGCGAATATTCCAATTAAAATTGAAATTAAATCAAATGAAAAGGATTTTTTTTCATCGGTAACCCTTACGGTATCGGCGGTATTCCGCTGATTAAGGCGTTCTTTCAGCTCAGACACTTCTTTTCGAAGGGCTGCTTCTTTGTCATCAACCCTGAAGTATAATACCGCAGGGTCTGCAGTCCAGCGGCTGCGCGGATCGAAAGCGGAAACTTTGATTCTGTAGTTTCCCTCGTAAAGTCCTTTGTAAGAAATAACAGGCTGCCACTGCAGGCGGAATGACGAATCATTACTGGTGCGGATGTCAATTCTGAAGCGGAACCTGCTTTTCTCTCCGCCGTCTGCTTTCAAAGAGAATCTGAATGTAATTGAATCTTCCGCCGAAAATACCAAATCGTCCCAAAGTTCTTCGGGTATTGCATCTCCGTTTATTTTTACCGTTTCAAATACAACTCTTCTGGATTGTGAGTCCTGACAAAAAAGACTGCCGGTCAGATTAAAAAGAAAAAAAAACGTGAGTGTGAAAAAAAACACTCTTTTTATTTTCTTAAATATTTTGCTTTCGGTCAAATTATCCGTAATTTCATTCTGTTTCATAAGCTTTTTTTCTCAGTAATCTTGCCTGATGGCGTCCTTTCAGCCTTGTTTTTTCAGATAGTATTTTTTTTAAAATTCTCAGCACGTCGAAAAAGGTAGTAAACGGATAATGAGGTATTCGATTTTGATTGCAGTGTGCCGCAAGCTTTTTTTTAGCAAAAATAATATCAGCATGCTCTGCTGCACAGAAATCAGAAAGCCCGTCTCCGATGTAAACGACAATGTCATCGTCGGCGATACTTGTCAGAACGGCGTTTCTCTTGCAGGAAGCGCAGGGACACGTACAGGATTCGCCTGCCAGCGGAAAATGAGGCACATACGCGCTCTCGGCGTCCCTGTAAAGCTCATTGCAAAAAACGCTTAAACCGCCAAGTTCCAGCTTATTAAGTATCGGATAAATATAAGCATCGAATCCGTCGCTTACGATAGAGAGCTTTAGGCCATTATCTTTGCAAAACTCGGCAAAGCGCGGGAAATAGCTGTCGGTTTCCGCTTTAAGAGCAAAAGAACGAATATCTTCAAATCCGATATTTTTGTCTAATTTACTGCAAACAATGTGCCAATAGTCGTATATAGTAATATACCCATTTACAAATTTAGTGTGGTGAGGCTCAAACTCCCCGAATCTCCTGAAAAGCTCGTCTCCGATGTCTTTTTTGGTAATTGTGCCGTCAAAATCAGTGAATATGGATATATTTTTCATTGTTTATTTTAAGCCCCGCCCTAACCCCTCCCCAAAGGGAGAAAATTTCGCATCTCATTCCCAAACTCCGATTTGTGAATGTGCTATTTCTTTCAAAACTCTGATTTGCATTAACTCTCAAATAATCATCCTCTTGGGTGTATTCCCAAATCATGTTTGTTTCATTGTTTATTCTAAGCCCCACCCTAACCCTCCCCAAAGGGAGGGAATTCGCATCTGATTCCCAAACTCCGATTTGGGAATGTACTTTTTCTTTCAAAACTCTGATTTGCATTAACTCTCAAATAATCATCCTCTTGGGTGT
>CAZOBD010000022.1:7736-15246 GCA_964577665.1 uncultured Hyphomicrobiales bacterium | reverse complement strand
ATTCCCAAATCATGTTTGTTTCATCTGCACTTAATAATACATTTACAATTTTGCCTGCTCCCTTTCCACGTAACCGAATAAACCATGCCGCTGCCGGTCAGCTCTGCGCTGCATCCTGCAGCCTGTACCAAAGCCAAAGCCCTGCGGGCAGAAAGTCCCCGCATGTCGAGATTCCTTATCCTGTCATAGGCATTGGCAGTATCGAGCGTAACGGCGGTTATTTCTGAGCCGTACATTGCCTTTTTTCCGTAAGGAAGCGACTGCTCTATTATGATTCCCTCAGGGCAGGTGTCGGGCAAATGGAGTTTTAAGCCCGCTTTATTCAGTATTTTTACGGCGCTTTCACTGTGCATACCAGTCAGATTAGGAACAAAAATCGAATCGTTTTTAAAGGCGTAAACATATTCTTTTTCATCGGAATCGAAAAGATAGGGACAGGCGTTCATAGCTTTCAGCGCTATTTTTTTGAAAGCGGGAGCGGCTGTGGAGCCGCCGTAATAGGAAGTTTTGGGATTGTCTATCACAACCAGAATAACCATCTTAGGGTCTTCCGCCGGCAGATAACCCGCAAAGGATGCTACGTAACTGCCCGAGCCATACCTTCCTTCTACAAGTTTTTTGGAAGTGCCTGTTTTTCCGGCTATTTTGAGGCCTTCAATGCGGGCTGCTTTAGCCGTTCCGTGTTCACCCGATACTACATTGCAAAGCATATTAGTAAGAGTATCGGCTGTTTCTCTGCTAATAACCCTGCGAATGGTCTTCGGCTTGGATTCTTTAATTACTTCACCGTCAGAAGAAATAATTTTTTTCACTACGCGGGGCTGCATAAGTTCTCCGCCGTTAGCTGCAGCGGCATAAGCCATTGCTATCTGCAGGGGAGTTACTGCCAAACCGTAGCCGTATCCCATAAATCTTTTTGTAGATGCATCAAAATCGGAGGCTTTTTTTAGTTTACCCGGCACTTCTCCTATTACATCAATACCGAGTTTGTTGCCGAATCCGAAATCGCGGATATATTTTCGAAAAATATTTTTGTGCATACTGTTTGCAATTGAGGAAAAAATAACATTGCTGGAGCGCTCCAGAGCTTCGGCAAATGTAATCTTTCCGACAGGGTGTGCGTCTGTGATTACAAAATCGCCGATATCGAGTTTTCCCTGCATGCCGTCGAGGCTGTCTCCGGGCGATAGTATTCTTTCTTCCAGTGCGGCTGCTGCGGTTATCAGCTTAAAAGTGGACCCCGGTTCATAAGTATCGGTTATTGCACGGATTCTCATTCCCGATACAGATTCCTGATAAATATTATTCGGGTTGTATCCCGGGTATGAAGCTATGGCGAGTATCTCTCCGGTTTTGGGATCAACTGCTATGGCAGTACCCGAGTTAGCCTTGTTTTCGAGAACGCCTTTTTTAAGTTCATCCTCAACGATGCGCTGCAGGTCGATGTCAATGGTTAATACAAGCGAATTGCCGCGTGTATCCGGCTTTTCATAGCTTTCTACGGACGGACGGAGATTGCCGAAAGCATCTTTAAGCATTACTACATAAGCGCTGTCTCCGGCTAATGTTTCGTCCCAGGTCTGCTCAATACCGTTCCTGCCGACATTGTCGATATTAGTGGAGCCAATTATCTGTGATCCCTCGCTGCCGAAAAAATAATTCCTGCGCGGCTCGGGTATTTTTATAAGACCGGGTATGGAAATGCTGTCCAGAGGCAGATAAGCCTCTGTGGAGAGGCCGCGTTTTATCCATACAAATGATGCTTCTTCGTTCAAAATATTAGCATCAAACAAAGAATCGCCGATGCCGAGCATTTTTTTCAAAGCCTCACGTATTTTACCGGTGCTGCCTTCTTTTCTCATCATTACCGGATCTACGGCAATGCTGTAGCTGCGGATCGTTGAAGCGAGAAGGCGCTGTTTGCGGTCGAATATCTTGCCCCTCTCGCCCCGCAGCAGCATTTTTGAACGCTGCTGCAGCTCTGCTTTTTTTTCAAATTCGTCAGTATTTACCAACTGTATGAAAAAAAGCTTTACTGCTATTGCCGTAAGACCGAGAAAAATAATCGTAAGAACAAATAATAGTTTCCATACATTCCTTCCCGATTTTTCAGGGTTATCCTGCCGGTTTTGATTGATGTTAATATTTTCCATAAGCACTAAAATAGTATCAGGGCAGTTTTTTTGGCGGCTGTGATGGCTTTTCCATGCCCAGTTTATCGCGGGCAATGCTTATAATTCTCTGCGGTGCCTCCAGACGGTTTATCTCGGCGCGCAGTATTTCGTTTTCATGCTTAGCAGCCTGAACTTTTTTTTCGAGTAAGTGGATATCCTTCAGAAGAGAATTTATTTTAATAGAGTTATCCACATAAACGATAGTCATTGCCGCGAAGAAAAAAATAATGCCGAAAACAGCCCATCTGTTCAAAGCAGTTTTCTTTTTTGATTCAAGCCCTGTATTTTCCTCAATATGCACTTTTATAAGATAATTGTAATTAAAAAAAGAACAAAATAAAAAAAATTTTTGTAATAATAAATTTTTAACTTATCTTGCACTATCGTTAATGCTCGCCGTCGGTTGGACTGTTTTTTGATTATTAAGACCTGAGTAAAAGAAACAACGGAATTCTTATTGAAAAATTGACATTGCAGACTGCAAACATCATAAATAAAGTTGTTTTTTTAATGTTTTTTTCTTTTATATAAAATAATCCTATGTTTTAATACGTTTTAACCCGTAAATATTTCACATCGTTACAAAAAATAACATCATTCTGGCACCTGTGAAATTTTAATTGTAAACCCTGAATAAATAACCAATCTTTTAAATAACTAATCAAAATTAAAAACAGAAGAGGTATTATATGGCTGATAGAAAGTACAGCAAGAGAAGACCATCAAAAAAATATGAAAAAAGGAGTAGTTACAGCAGCCCCAAACCAAGACCGGAAGAACTGCCTCAGGATGTCGAAGAATTGGATATGGACGAATCCGAAGCTGAAGCTGAAGAAACAGGAGAATTGAAACCCGCTCAGAAAGGCGAAGTAATCGACATAGCCGACCTTAAAAACAAAAAAATTGCCGAACTTACCAACCTTGCAAAGAATCTCGGTATTAGTGATTTTCAGCATCTTCGCAAGCAGGAGCTTATTGTTAAGATCGTGGAAGCACAGACTACACAGGCGCCTAAGGAAAAGCAGGTGGACAACCTCATAGCATCCGGCGGAGTATTGGAAGTGCTGCCGGACGGTTACGGTTTTCTACGTTCTGTCAATTACAACTATCTGCCTTCTCCGGATGATATTTACGTTTCTCC
Organism: uncultured Hyphomicrobiales bacterium; assembly: GCA_964577665.1. Classification (GTDB taxonomy): domain Bacteria; phylum Bacteroidota; class Ignavibacteria; order Kapaibacteriales; family UBA2268; genus CAYVTD01. Next base: position 11,931 of record CAZOBD010000022.1, on the reverse strand, counting down.
CTCGCAGATAAAAAAATTCGCTCTGCGAACCGGAGACACCGTCCGCGGACAGGTAAGACCGCCAAAAGAAGGAGAAAGATTTTTCGCACTGCTGAAAGTAGATTCCGTAAATTATATGCCTCCGGCAGAAGTAAGAGACCGCACTATTTTCGACAATCTTACTCCTCTTTATCCTACCGAAAAGCTTAACCTCGAAATAAGTCCGAGCGAGTATTCTATGCGCATCGTCAATCTGCTTTCTCCTGTCGGAAAAGGTCAGCGCGGATTGATCGTTTCGCCTCCAAAATCGGGTAAAACTATTCTTTTGCAGCAGATGGCTAATTCCATAGCAAAAAATCATCCGGAACTAAAGCTGATTGTGCTCCTTATCGACGAGCGCCCCGAAGAAGTTACTGACATGGAACGCTCGGTGAAAGCCGAGGTCGTTTCTTCTACTTTCGACGAGCCGCCTGACCGCCACGTGCAGGTTGCCGATATGGTACTTGATAAAGCAAAAAGGCTCGTGGAAGCAAAAATGGATGTTGTGATTTTACTCGATTCTATCACAAGACTTGCAAGAGCTCACAACACTGTGGTGCCGCACTCCGGTAAAATTCTTTCCGGTGGTGTGGATGCCAATGCTCTTCACAAACCAAAACGTTTTTTCGGCGCAGCCAGAAATGTAGAAGAAGGAGGCTCACTGACCATTATTGCTACTGCTCTTATTGAAACCGGCAGCCGTATGGATGAAGTTATTTTTGAAGAATTCAAAGGCACGGGCAATATGGAACTGGTGCTCGACCGCAGACTGTCCGACAGAAGAATATATCCCGCTATGGATGTAAACCGCTCCGGTACAAGGCGCGAAGAGTGGCTGCTCGAACAGGACGAACTAAACCGTATCTGGGTTCTCCGAAAAGTGCTGAATGAGTTTAATCCCGTAGAAGCAATGGACTTTCTATTGAATAAGCTAAAAGGTACCAGAACAAACAGAGACTTTATAATGTCTATGAACAGCTAAAAAGCATCTTAAACTAAGCAAGATTTGATAAATCACTCCAAAAGAGGAGCCTTATCAACCCCGCAATTTTGTCATGCTGATTTGATTCGGCATGACATTTTTTTGTTAAGAATCGTTACAGAGCCTGAATATCTTCTCTGATACTTTTTTGATTTATTCGAAACAATCATCAGAAGAGGATTCCCTGCCTAAATCCTTTTTCTTAAATGGGAAAGGACTTTAAGAATAGAAATTTAATCTAACTCCCTTTCCCTTTTGGGATAGGGTTTCTAAGGGTTATGAATAATTCTATTTACAATTTTGGGTTAATGCTGCTTAGGGTATAATGTCAGTCAATTTCGGGTTCGTAGCCGAGTTTTTTAATCCATGATTTTACTTTTGTGAAAGTCGCACCGCGGTTGTTAGTATTTTTTAAATATTCGTTGAAGTCTTTAGCGGCTTCGTCATATTTCCCGTCTGACCGGAAAGCCATTCCCCGGTTAAGGTACGCCTGAGCAAAATCGGGCCTTATTTCAATGGCAAGAGTGAAGTCTTCCTGCGCCTTTTTGAAGTGCTTGAGTTTTATGAACATATTGCCCCTGCCGATATATGCCTGCACCAGTTTTGGATTGACGGTAAGAGTGCGTGTATATTCTTTAATGGCATCTTTGAACTGCCCCATGCCTGACAGGGCATTAGCTCTGCCTAACATAGCCGCTGCAAGCTCCGGTTCAAGCTCAATAGCCTTGTCATAATCAAATAGTGCGTCCGTATAATTTTTCATGTAATAATATGCGTTGCCGCGGTTATAATAAATATTAGCAGATTTAGGGCTTAAGCTGATTGCTTTGTCATAATCTTTGACGGCATCTTCAAAATCTCTCAGAGCAAAATGCGCAATGCCTCTGTTATTGTAAAGCTCCGGCTCATTAGGATTAGCGTTTATTACTTTGTTGTAATCTTTTATTGCTCTGGCGTAATCCCGCTTGATACTGTAAACAAGTCCTCGATAATTGTAAGCCATTATTGAATCGGGATTTATCTCAATGGCATTAGTATAGTCCTGAATTGATTTGTCATACTTTTTTAAAGCGCCGTAAGCTATTCCCCGGGAAATGTAAGCCCTTTCATTTTGAGGCTCAATATCAATGACACGAGTATAATCCTCAATGGCTTCCTCTATCTGCTTTTGCTCGAATAAAGCGTTTCCGCGATTGAGATATGCATCGGCATAAGTCGGGTTGATGTTAATCGTATTTGTAAAATCTTCTATGGCATTTTTAAATTCTTTCAGCATGTAAAAGCTGTAACCGCGCTTGTAGTGGGCATATAAAAAATCCGGATTCAGCTCTATAGCCTGAGAGAATTCGTCTATCGCCCGGCGGTACTGGCGCAGTGCCATCAAAACTGAGCCTCTTTTAAAATATGCAAAAGAAAAACCCGGATTGAGAAGTATTGTATTGTTAAAATCGCTGAGTGCATCTTTCAGACGGTTTAATTCTAAATATGTATTTCCCCGCTTAAAATACGCAAAAGCTGCTCTTGGATTAATATCTATTGCTTTTGAATAAAACTCCGCCGCTTTGGCGTGATTATTCTGCCTTACTGCTTCATCTCCTTTTTCAATCCATGATTCGGCGCCTAATGTTTCCTGCTGGTTCGATGCCATATTGCTTTAATAATATTATTAAGAAATAAGTTTACTTTCTGTCATAAATATATTAAATATTATTAAGAAATCAATATTTAATTTAATATATATCTTTTATTTTTTACTGAGAAAATGAAAATATATCCTGCACTCGTTACAATAGCCGGAAAAACAGACGGACGAGATATTCTTTTTTTAATCAGATTTTCTCGGGGCATTTACTTTTTGGAAATTGAAAGAATTAAGATGGAATCAAATGAGTTACTTCTTTTTTTCGGGGAACAGCCTCAAAACATCTTCCTTATCTGCCCGGCAGATCCCTCTTTCAGTTATAAGAGCAGTTACCAGCCGCCGCGGCGTTACATCGAACGCATAATTAGCGGCGCGGGTACCTGACGGAGAAATGAGTACTGACTTTATCTCGCTGCCGCAAAGACCGTCGGCATATTTTACTTCTTCATCCCCTCTTTGCTCGATAGGAATATCCTTTACTCCATCTTCGATTTCCCAGTCGATTGTGGATGAGGGCAGGGCGGCGTAAAAAGGAACGCCGTTGTCATGGGCGGCGAGCGCTTTTAAATATGTTCCGATTTTGTTTGCAACATCGCCTGTGTATGTGGTCCTGTCGCTGCCTACAATGCAAAGATCAACCATCCCGTGCTGCATCAGATGCCCGCCTGTGTTATCTGCTATTAATGTATGATCTATCCCGTTTTGCCCAAGTTCCCAAGCCGTCAGCTTGGCGCCCTGACTGCGGGGCCGTGTTTCATCTACCCACACATGCACTTTTATTCTGCGTTTTGCGGCTTCGTAAATCGGAGCGGTGGCAGTTCCGAAATCTACCGCCGCCAGCCATCCTGCATTGCAGTGAGTAAGGATATTGACTGTGTCCCCGTTTTTCTTAGCGGAAATCTCTTCAATAATTGAAGCGCCGTGTTTTCCTATATTTTCGCACTGAGCGGCATCATCGCCGGCAATTTTTTTGGCTCCGAAAAATGCTGCATTTATTTTTTCACCTATTGTATCCGCATCGTAAACAGTCTGTAATTGTTTTACCAAAGCCCAGGAAAGATTAACTGCCGTAGGACGGGTTTTTCTTAGCGTAAAAGAAGCTTGCTTTAAATAAGATTCAAAATGTACCGTGCTGCTTTTCGGAGCTTCCAGACAAGCCAGATAGATACCCCAGGCGGCAGTTGCACCTATCAGCGGCGCCCCGCGTACATACATATCTTTTATGGCTTTTGCAGTATCTTCTACCGATTTCAGATCTACTATTTCAAAGCGGTGTGGCAGCAGCCTCTGATCGATAATTTTCACTGTTTCTTTATCACCGTCTTCTACCCAGATAGTGCGGTAATGCTTTCCTTTTACCAGCATGATGCTCCTTTATATTATGTTCTACGAATCTAAATATGAGTGGAACTGTTTCTTGATTCATTTCTCGAGATGGGCTCCACTTCTAAAGTGGAGTCCATCTTATCTCAGCCCCACCCTAACCCTCCCCAAAGGGATTTCTCGAGATGGGCTCCACTTCTAAAGTGGAGTCCATCTTATCTCAGCCCCAC
>CAZOBD010000022.1:0-7636 GCA_964577665.1 uncultured Hyphomicrobiales bacterium | reverse complement strand
CCTAACCCTCCCCAAAGGGAGGTAATTCATATTTTTTGCTCCCTCGCCTTGGGGATGGCCGGGGCGGGGTCTCTTCCGATTTTTAGTTTACTTCCAGCACATCTGCCAAAAAAAATAATCATCCCCTTGCATGTTTTCCCTTATCATGGGTGTTTAATGTTGTTACCCCTTAGAAAAAATCATTGATTAATATTAATTTCTCTTTTCTCCTTTGCCGACCTGTACATAGCTTCCACAATCTTCATCGTCGCAAGCGCCTCTCTGGATGATGATATAACAGGTGCAAAACCGCTTACCACATTCGCAAAATGCTTCAGTTCGTTTTCAAAAGATTTTTTCAAAATGTTAAATTTGCTTTTCTTTGTTTCCGTCGTAAAAGGTATGTAGATTTCCCCCTGTCCTTTGAAAAGCCGTAGAGGATTAATGCTTGCACTCCCCTCGCTGCCGTAAACGTCGCAAAAATACCTGTTTTCCATGCCGTGCAGCGACCAGCTTGCTTCAATGGCAGCCACACTTCCGTTCTCGAAATTAATAGTGCCGATAAAAACGTCCTCTACATCCCTTTTCAGATGATAAAAAAGCGATGCACTTACTGACCTTACAGGAATGAACTCATAGAACCATAGCAGTGAATCAATCAAAGGAACTCCGAGGTCCATCAGCACCCCGCCTCCTGAAAGCCTGTGGTCGGAATGCCAGTGCGGTGCGCGTTTTTTTTGATGCCATCCGGCTTTTACATAAAAAACATCTCCCACTTCGCCCATTTGTATGTAATTTTTCAGCATTATGGCATCGGAGCGGAAACGCTGGTTCATCCCTACCATGAGTTTTGCATTGCTTCCTTCCACTTCGGCATGGATTTCGGCGGCTTCTTCATAACTGCGTGCAAGAGGACGCTCTATCAAAATAGTTTTTTCCGCTTTCAGGCTTTTCAAGGCATGCTCGCTGTGGACGTCGGTAGATGTACAAATATCTACTGCATCTATTCCTTCTAATTCCAAAAGTTCATCAATGTCATTGCATACATAAGGAACTTTATATTTCTCGGCAAGATGCACTGCCCTCGATTTGTTAAGATCCGTAATTGCAATGAGCTTAAGATTTTTCAAGCCGGCAAGTACGGGAAGGTGAAAATTCTGCGCTGTCTGCCCCGCGCCGATAAGAGCAATTGATTTCTGTTCCATATTTTTATGCTTCCTCTTCTAAAAAAGCTTAATTCAATAAAACAACGTATTATTATTGTTTCAATTTTCGGGTTTTTCTTTTTTTTCGTCAATCTCTGCCGGATTATCTTCATCTTCAAAATAATCGGGATAAAGCTCCTGCATACAGGAAGGACATAAGCCGTGGCTGAATTGCGCATCCGAATGTGTGGAAACATATTCTTCGAGTTTCAGCCAATATCCAGTATCGTCGCGGATACTTTTACAACGCGAGCATATAGGCAGAAGCCCGCTGAGTTTTTTCACTTCGTTCAAAGCATTCCGAAGCTCTGAAACGAGATTGTTTCGTTCTTCTTCCTGCTTTTTTCTTTCGGTAATATCCCACAAATAGGAACGTGTTCCCGTAAAAACGGAGCCTTCCATGAGTAAAACCGAATAAACTTCTACGTAAACGGTGGAGCCGTCTTTTTTCATTCCGCGGAATTCGTAGCGGCTGGGTACGTCCCTGCCTTTAATACGGTCAATGTGAAAATTCATCACCCAGCTTTTGTCGTATGGGTGTATCAAACTTCCTATATTCTTAAGTTCGCTGTCGTTTTTTTCATAGCCGAATAATTTTGAAAATTCACTGTTGTAATATTTAATATTTCCTTCGGCGTCGTCAATCGTGATGGCTATTCCTGCCTGCTCGACCAGATCACGGTATCGCTCTTCCGATTCGCGGAGAGTTTCCTGTGCTTTTTTTCTTTCGGTAATTTCCTTTTCGAGAAGATAAACGTATTTATCGAGTTGTTTTTCTGCCTGTTTTCTGCCCGTGATGTCCTGAAGTATTCCTTCAATGTACAGCAGTTTTCCGGCGCTGTCTCTTACTGTCCAGGCATTTTCACTGAAATAAATATAATCACCGCCGCTGCTTTTCCACTTGCTTTCCCATGCAAGTAATTTTTCGCTGTCAATAAGCTCTTTATAAAACGGAGAGTTTTTATACTTTTTTATGCTTTCGGTATCTTCGGGATTGAAATCTTTTAAGTCTTCGTGTGAAATGTTAACTAAATAATTAAGCAGTTCCTGATTAGCCATAAGGATAGTGCCATCGGGTGAACGTCTGTAAATTCCTGCATTGGCATTTTCAAAAATGCTGCGGAAACGTTTTTCGCTTTTTTTAAGTTCGAGAGTTGCCTTCATGCTTTCTGTAATATCCTCGATAATGCCGTCATAGTAAAGCACTCCGTTTTTCCCGCAGTTTGTCCATGCACTTTCCCGAATATAAATTATCGAGCCGTCATAAGCGGTGCATTGGTTTTCGAGGTTTACTATTTTGTTGTCTTCTTCCAGCCTTTGCTTGAAATAATCTCTTTTATAAAGTGGATTATGCTCGGGATTCTCAAGATTCTGAGCAAGAAAAGTATCCAAATCGGGATATTTCAAAATTTTTGCCGCCGCAGGGTTTGCCATGAGGATTTTTCCATCGGGGGTAGTGCGGTATATACCGAATCCGGCATTGTTGAATATCTGGCTCAATCTTTTGTCTCTCTGTTCTAAAAGCTCTTTTTGCAGAAGCTGTTCTTTTTCAAGTTTTTCTATCCTGCGGCATTCTTCAAACATACTTATTGTGAGCTTTCTTATTTTGCCGATGAAAACCACTGCAAGGAAGGAAAGCAGGGTGCCTCCGATAAATTTTGGCAGATAAGCAGCAAAAGCGGGTGTCAGCGGCTCAAAAAAGAATGCAGTTATTACAGCAGCAGCCAGCATAACCCCTATGCCGGCGGCGGTTCCCCAGAAAAATGCCGAAAGCATAACGGGCAGGAAAGAAAGCATAAAAACGGAATGCTCCATAACGGGAAACAGAGGAAAAAGAAGAACCAAATACAAAATAAAAGTAAATCCGAACAGCAGCGCCTTTATCCCCTGAGGGAGAGAAAATATCAGTATCTCCAAAATATTTTTTGTTTCCCGATTTCTCATTAAGTACTTTTCTTGTTGTTACTTAACAATTTTTGTCTTTAATTATTTTCTTCGTAATAAAATAGTTATCCAAATTTATCGAAATTTTGTTATTTTAGTAAAATATGTTTATAAGTAATAATGAAATCTAATTTAATCAAATATAACAAAAAAACAAGTTTTGGATTTCAATTAATAAAGAAAAAAACGACGTTACGACGCTATGGAAGAGAAAAAAAATCAGCAGAGAAATCTTTTGATTGTTGACGATGAGACCTCTTTTTTGAAATTGCTGGCGCGCATTTTTCAAAAAAGGTTCATTGTAAAGACTGCATCCAGCGGAGAAAATGCTTTGGAGATAATGAAAAGCGGATTTTCTCCGGGTGTGATACTCTCTGACCAGCGTATGCCCAATATGACAGGAGACGAATTCCTGGAAAAAAGCATGGAGATTAAGCCGGATGCTACACGAATAATACTTACCGGCTATACCGCTCCAAAAGACATTATTGCCTGCGTCAACAAAGGTCATGCCTTTATGTACCTTACAAAACCCAGTGAAGAACTTGAACTGGTTCAGGCTGTTAGACTGGGTTTTGAAAGATACGAATCTCTTCAGAAAAACAAAAAGCTGATAAAGGAACTCAAAAAGACAATATCCAGTCTGGAAGAAAAAGACGAGCATAACAAAAAGCTTCTTGCCGAAAATAAAGCAATGCTCACACAGACGGTTCAATCAATTGCCGGACTTATTAACATGCGCGAAAAATATTATTTTCGCAGTCATTCCCACAATGTGGCGGTCATTGCAAAAGCCGTTGCACAAGAGATGAATTTTAAAACCGAGGCTGTAAATATTTTAGTGCTTTGCTCCCTGCTGCACGGCGTGATAAATATTGGTATGCCGCTGCCTTATCAGCTGACCGAGCCTTTTGAGATTGATGAGGACGCAAGAGATGAATACTTTAAATATTTTAATAAAGCCATTGAGAATCTGAAAAAAATTAAGTTTCTGGAATATCATGCACGTGTCATCTCCCAGATATGGGAGCACAGCGACGGCACCGGCTACCCGGCGGGGATATCAGGAAATGACATTGAACTTGAAGCGCAGATAATCGCCTTTTCTAATATTTACCACAGCAGAACTTACAGAATACCCGAAGAAAAACTGCCCCTTTTGAAGAAAAACGGTCAGGTTGTACAAACTCCAACCGAAACAAAACAGAGACACGCCGAAGCAATAAAGTTTTTTTACCGCAAAGCAAATTGGTTTAATGTAGATGCAGCCTCTGCCTTCCATGAGGTTGTAAGGAAGAAAGAATGCCCCGCTCTCCTTCCGGTTGAAAATGCTCTGGTTCTGAAAGATTTCGACTCCGTAACCGGAGAAGAAAAGAAGAAGAAACCTGCCGAGAAAAAAGATGAAGAGCAGAATATCGATGCTAAAGGAGACATCACTATCGAGAAACAGAAAAAAAAGGAACCCGTAGAAAAGGAACTTAAAATTGACGAGCTTGAACCCGGCATGGTTGTAGCCCAGAACGTAGCTACAAAAAACGGTATTCTCATAGTGCGGCAGGACAATGTACTGACGAAAAATTTGATTCAAAACATCCGCCAAATGGAAAAATCGGGAATGCTTTACGGCAGTAAACTGACAATCCTATTTCCTCCTCAAGAATGATAATGGCTGATATCAGCCAACACGGACATATTTATTTGCTTTTCTGTTTGCAGTCATTTCACGGATGAACTGGTTGAGGGCTGCTTTCAGTTCTTCGTCTGTAAAGTCGAAACCTGCCTGCCTTATTAGGCTGCGGTGTCTGTTTTTATCGCGGATAGTCTTATGAGTCAGCCACAGACTGTCGTCGTGTTTCATTCTTTCGATAAACTCTTTCGCGCTTGCTAATGACATTTTTTTCCTCTTATTTTTTAATGAACATCTCTTTTTCCTAAGACAAATTCAATTCTTATGCCATTTGCTTTGCAGATGCGCCTCCTGCTTTGATTAAACTTTTGAGCATAGTCGATATACCGCTGCAAATATTTTCTGTATTGATTGCACAGTTTAAAATCAGAGTTAGGGAATGAGTTTTAAGTTTTTCCTTGTAATTCAACTTGGTATTAGGTTCATAAATCCAAGTTTGCTACGCCGAACTCCCTGCTGACGCCAGATACGCCTGCCTCAAATGAGCGGAGGGGATTTAGGATAACGGTTCTCGGCTATGGCAAGTGCGTGATTTCGAAGCGATTTCCTGACCACCGGCACGAACATTTTTTTGCGGGGTAGAATGCTTGAATTACCATTGAAACCCTTATGACATATACACTTTGTTGGCGCCAAGGTATTTAACTATCTATTCGTTCGATATTGTTTATAAATTCAAAGAAAAAATGATATAGTAAAATTGTATTATTGCTATTTACTTTCAAGTGTTTAGAGTTATAAACATTCGTATTTCTTAATGTTAGATATTGGGTTGTTGAAATTGACTTGTGATTTTTCAGTATCTCGTCAATTTCATTAGGATAGTCGTAGGTATTGTCTTCAATAAAAGCTATCATGCCGGCAACTGGCATTATTTCAGAATATTTTTTTGATGTATATCGCATAATTCCTTCATTTATATATTTTTCAGGACTTTGTCCGGCTTCATTTAATCGTTTGCATTCTATCGAAAAATATACGTCTTCGTCAGCTTCGCTAAACAATTTTTGAGCAAGTCCCAAGACTTGAATGTCATGTGAACCAATCGTTTTTCTATCTTTATTTTCACCTATTTCCTGTTTAAACTCTAAATCATTTACTTCATATTTGCGTTTCAAATTTTTGTTCTGCATATACCTTTTATCCAGAAAAACATTTCGTATATACTCTTCGGGTTTTTCTTTGCCGTTTTCAAGTACTACCCAGTATTTGTTGTTTATCTTGGTGTAAACAAATTGTTCATTTTTAACAATTTCAGTGTAAGAATGCGAAATTAACATCGATATTTTGTGAAATTTAAATTCAAACTGTTCTACGGAATATATATTTTTTGACGCATCCATTTAATCAGCTTTAAGTTTATTGGCTTTTCCCGCTTTTAAAAAAGCGTCTTTAAATTCATAATAATCTAAATATGCAACTGCCGGATGCCAGTTCTTAAATTCATTTGGTTTTATTACATAAAATGATGTTTTTTCAAATCCGATCAGGTCTTTTTGCATGAACAGATTTTCGCTTATATTTTCGGGTAAGGCAAATAAGTCAGAAAGAAAAGCAAATTTACTCTGTTTTTCGTTATCTTTAGGGGAATACTTTATAGTCCGGACCGCTTAGCTGCATTACAGAAAAAGTCTGCGATGAGGTGTTTACGCAATAAACCCTGCTGCTGTCGTAATCGGCTATGTAAACATGACCCATAGAATCAGTGCAGCAACCGTAAAGATTGTCGTACTTATAATCATCGATGCTCAGAGCTGCAATGATAGAATCGCCGGAGAGGTCATATTCAATAAGCCTGCTGCTGCCGCCGTCCAGCACAAAAAGAGTATCTTCGTGTATGCACAGACCGCTGGTCATCTGCACCCACAGATCAGGCAGATAAGCCTGCTCGCCGAGCTGGTTTATAGATACCACCTGCTCCACGTAAAAGCTGTCAATGTTCCATTCCTGCGAAGGATACTCACCGTAAGCAGAACGATAGCCCACATAATAATTCTTACGAATAGTATCGTAAGTAACGCACAGAGGATCTACCCAAAGGTTATCCGTATCGAGCACCCTGTCTGTTTTTGCATCCACTAACTTTACAGGCTTATCAAAAGCGTCAGCGCCCGCAGTAATAACAAAAAGTGCCGCCAGTAGTAAAATCATTCTCATAATCATCTCCAAATATGTAAAAAACAAAACTTATTTCAAATACCAATTCCCCTCTTGAGAAGGGACATAGGGGTGTATCACTCTTAAATATCGAAATTTACCAGCTTTTACAAATTACAAAAAATATCCCCAATTTGAAAATTATGTCATTGTAACTTCATCTCAAAAAACATTTATATTGCCTCTTTCCTAAGCCGGGCTTGGGAAAGAGCTTTTCCCTTAAAGAGGGCAATTCATGAATAGCCCCTTCAATTTCTATTTTTCCCTTCCCTTGTACAACTTAGGTAGGAGGAAGATGTTTGTAAATTATGTCATTGTAAATTTATTGAAAATTGTAAATTCGTAAATTGTAAATTCAAAGCACTGTCCTTCTCCATTCCGTTAAAGCCATAGCGGTATTCTTCCGCCACATAGCCGAAGTTCGGCATTTCCATCCCGAAGGGGAAGTAGTCGTAACTTGCCAGCAGCTTTGCCTCAAACTCAGGCTGCGGCGCCGGCAGTCCCGTCGGTATTTTTATATCGCTTATCACGCTTCTCACATTTCCTAAGTGGTCTTTCAGCTCATATTGTTTGAAACGCTTCTCCCTCGAAAATCTTATATTCTGGAAAAATATGGTGTTATCTTTGTTTTAGTTGAAAAAGACAATAAAAAAAAAGAGGTTCC
>CAZOBD010000021.1:0-36019 GCA_964577665.1 uncultured Hyphomicrobiales bacterium | reverse complement strand
CTGTCAGTACATTTTTTTCATTCCTGTTACGTATTATTTGGAAAAGTTATGGATTAAAACGCTTTTTTTATTATTTAAATGAATTTATCCCGTCAGGGATTGAATATTTGTAGAAAAGAAATTTCCCAAAACAAACAATATCCCGTCAGGGATTAAATATTTACGGATAGGAGACATGAAGAGAGTATTTGATATTTAATCTCTACGGGATAAATAGGCTTTGGTGTGGATTTTTGCTGCAAATATTTAATCGCTGATGCGATATTATGCTCTTGACGGCAGTGCGGAAGGCAGAGGAGGGCGGTTTGAACGAAATGAAACGCCTGCTGAACGCTTTTTTCATTTATTTTAATATATTCTCATTCCTAAGCTGTGCTTGAGAATGTTATTTGTTTAGACTCAGCTTCAGAGGAGATTTTTCTTATTATGTGCAAGTTAGGAAGAAGCGAAATATTCTTAAGAAAGTTTTTTAATGATTTGTTTTGCAAGCATTTCGTTTATTTCTCTGTGTCTGGGAACCGGCTGGCTGGCACCTGTCGATTTGTTTTGATACCAGTCGTGTTTTCCGCCGTGTCTTACCAATTCGCATCCGAGTTTATTGAGTATTTTTAATAAATCCACTCTTTTCATGTAAGTTCCAAATCAATTGTATGTCTTTTGCCCGGAATGTGATCATTTTTTATATCATCGTAAATATCTTTTAAATGCTCTATAAGATCATCTAAAGACAATCCTTGGGTAACATATTCCGGATAATCGTTTATATAGCCGAGGAAAAACTTCCCGTCCTGCCAGTATGTAATTGTTTTTTTGTTCATATTTTCCTTAATTGTTTTATATTTTCAAACGAAGATACTGATTTTTATTTTAATTACAGTTTAGAATAAACTATGATTTTTCTCATTGCTAAGCTAAGTGTAAATTTCGGTCAAAGTGTACCGGGGATTTCGTTTTAAAGTGTACCACTCATTTCGGGATAGTGTACCAGCCGTTTCGGGATAGTGTACCACTCATTTCGGGATAGTGTACCACTCATTTCGGGATAGTGTACCACTCATTTCGGGATAGTGTACCAGCCGTTTCGGGATAGTGTACCACGAAAAAAATTCAACCTTAATTCTCAAAAAATTCATTATCTCCTGTTATTTGATTTTACAAATTAACAGGGAGAGATAATGGCACGAGAGAGTATCAACATGTTAAAACTACGACAGATATTAAGGTTGAACAACGAAAAGAAGCCTGTAAGACAGATATCTGAGCTGCTGGGACTGCATAGAAAGGCAGTAACAAAATACATAGCTTTGTATGAAGCAAGCGGCTTTTCTTATAAAGACATAGCCTCATACAGCGATGAGGAGCTGCATGAGAAACTCTGTTTCGGTTTATTTTATCAAGTGAGGAAACGGAGTTTCCAAGGATATTGTGCTTTCCAAATCGGAGTTTGGAAAGCAGAGGGCTTTGGAAGAGCAGTTTGAAATATTATCAGAGGTTTACTAAAGTGAATTCAGATAATTAATAATTATTTCTTTTATTTTATCTCTGTCTTTCTGCACATCAAACAAGAAATCTGCTCTTTCGAGGATTGAAAGCGAAATATGCCCGTGGGTGATATGAAAAAAAGCCTCGGCAGTAATCATCGCTTCATCAGATTTTATGCCTGCGTAGTCTTTTATCAGAGCGGCAAGAGTCTTCAATCCCGGTTCAATCTCCCTTGCAATGTCCTGCTTGACGGCTTCCAAAGCTCTGGCAGGATAAGAATTCATAAACATTATTTTATAAAACTCTTTATTGCTGAATCCGAAATCTACAAAAGCATCAAAATACGCAAGAATTTTGTCGCGGACATTCTCGTGTTTATCAAGTTCCTGCTGAATTCTTTTTGAAAGCAGGAGCCTTCCTTCCAAAATGATATGGTATATTATTTCTTCTTTATTGCCGAAATGATTGTATATGCTGGCTGCTTTTATGCCGGTTCGTTTCGCAACAGCCCTCATATTGAGCTTTTCGTAATTCTTTTCGTTTACTATATCTATAGCTGACTGAATTATTTCTTTTTTGTGATTTTTTCTTGACATTTTTAAAAACTAACTTTGTTAGTTAATTAACTATTTGTATATTGCATTTTGAAATACTAACGATGTAAGTTTTCCATAAATGAAAATTAGTAAAATTTATAGTAAAAAAAAAGAGAAAGGTAAAAAATGATAAAAAAAGTACATTTCAGAGCAATGATGCTGCTGATATCTTCTTTTTTGCTTTTGCAGTCAGAATCTGAAGCAATGCACAGTCTCGGGTTAACTCCAAAATTCGGACAGTACAAAGAAGGGGTGAACAACGGACTTCTTTTCGACGGTCCACAGTTTTTTTTCGATTACAGATATTCCGATTTAACAGATGAAGATGCTTTAGAATATGAAGCCAGATTTGGCGGAGGCGTCTGCTTTTCAAAAGGGATATTGGGAATTGATGTAAATTTCAAACCGCTTGATTTATTTTACGGATTTAAAATTGAAAATGATGACTATGAGCTTTTCCTCGGTCCGAAAGCATTGATTGACTATAATTTTCAGATCTATCCCGATTTGCAGATTGGAAATCCTTTCTGGTTTTCAAACTTTAGTCTTTCGCCGCAGGCATTGATGATTTTTCCGCACGGAGATAATATCGTCAAGCTGAAACTTTCTAACTCACTTTTGGGACTCATTTCAAGGCCCGATGAAAGAATTTCGCCGTATTTCTACTCTTTGGATTTGGCAGACTTATTTTCTGATTTCCACTCAAACATGAAATTCGGTACATTGAATCTGTTTACGGACACCCGCTTTTCTGGGGAATATATTTTCGGGCAGTCAAGGTGGTCAGTCGCTTATAATTTCCAGTATTTCAATTATTTTGACGACCCGGGCATTGTTTTTCTATCACACGGCATTTCTGTTAGATATTTTTTCGGAGGACACAATTATGAAAAATAAATTTAGAAACCAGATTATTTTCATGCTTTCATTTGTTGTAATTGTTTTAACTTCCTGTATGACTGAGGGAGACATAAAAGAACCTTTTAAAAGTTATCAGCCAAAAGAAATCGGCGACGGATGGCAGATTTCCACTGCCCAAGACGAAAACGTTAGTTCCGATGAACTAAAAAATGTTTTCGCCGATTTCCATAATGACGATAATCTCTGGATGGTTAGAAGCATGACCGTTATCAGAAACGGAAAACTAATCGCTGAAAGCTATACTAAAGATGATGCAGACCGCTATGAAAAACGCGCTATTTGGTCGTGCACGAAACAATTTATCGGAATACTCACCGGCATGGCTATAGAAGCCGGTTATATTGAATCGCCGGATGACAAACTCGATAAATATTTTCCCGAGGAATGTGCCGGGCATCCCGAAAAGAAAGATATAACAATCAAAAATCTTTTAATGATGGAATCAGGCATTGATTACACTAATTGGGGTATCGGCGGTGATGATGATCAAATACTTAGACAGAATCCTGAGAGTTATGTCGATTTTATTTTTGAAAAACCAATGGCAAATCCTCCCGGAACAAACTATAAATACAAAGACTGCGATCCACATTTGCTTTCTGAAATAATCTACAGACAGACAGGAAAGCACACCGACCAATGGGCAGACGATGTACTCTTCTCGAAAATCAATTTTACTAATTACGATTGGTACCGCTACAGAAATGAAACGGCTATCGGCGGATTTGGCATCACGGCAACACCGAGAGAAATGGCTAAATTTGCACAGTTTGTTCTTGACAGCGGTAATTACAAAGGCGAACAGCTTGTAAGCAAAGACTGGATAGCCGAAATGCTCTATCCGCACAACAATGCAGGCGATAAATCCTTTGGATACATGTGGTGGAGTCTTCCTGAAAAAAATGTATATTTTATGAGCGGCAGTGGAAGACAGCTTGCCTTCATTTTTCCTGAAAAGAACCTTATTGTTATCATTATTTCAGAAGAAAACACACAGGGAAAATTTATGTTAGGCACATTTGAAGCCTTTGAATACGCCGAGAGAATAGCCAATATTGCTGAATAAGCAGCTCAATCTGCCGGCGGAGGTAATTGTTTGCCTGTTCGGAAGTTTTGAACTATCGGGCTGCTTCCTGGGGCCTGACATTACCCGAATTTTAAAGAATCCCTCCCCGACCCTCCCTTTTAAAAAAGGGAGGGAGAAAAATACACATTTTTTCCGGAGCTGTCATCTTTCCCCGACCCTCTTTTTTAAAAAAGGGAGGGAGAAAAATACACATATTTTCCGGAGCTGTCATCTTTCTCCGCCCCTCCCTTTTAAAAAAGGGAGGGAGAAAAATACACATTTTTTCCGGTGCTGTCATCTTTCCCCGACCCTCCCTTTTAAAAAAGGGAGGGAGAAAAGACGAAATATTTCCCCCTTATTTATAAGGGGGTTAGGGGGATCTTCTTTTTCAGAAAAACATTTCTACTACACTTTTTTTACTCAAATATCCCTTTTTTGAAATTTTCGGGTAATGTCAGCTTCCTGGGGCGGGTTCTATTTCAAGACTATCCTCCTTTTTACTCATAAGAATATTATTCTCCTACCATTAGTTCTTTTTTGATATATTCGCTAACAAGCTTATCTTCTTAGGGATTCTGCATTCTATTCACTACACAAAAATTGATTTTTTCAGTTCATCAATGTTTATAATAGTTAAAATCTTTGAAATAATTAGGAATTAAGCATTTTAAAGTATTGAATTAATAGAAAATTAATTCAGGAAAAGCTGATTGAATGAAATTGAAATCTCTATCCCGATGTAATAAAAGCAGTGAATTTTCTATGGCAGTTAATGCGATTAATAAATCGTTTGAACTTCTTACAGATATACCTCTTTCACGAAGTTTGAAATACATGTTTGCAGCTTTAGCATAAGATTCGTTGCCGTTAATCAGATAATAAAAGCGCTGGCTGTTAAGATATTCCTTCAGAGAAATAAATTGCCTTTCAGAGGAAACGCCCTGAAGCAATTCCTGATATATATTTGGAGTTATACCAAAAGGTATATTTTCTGATATGATGCCGTCGAGCTTAATTGTTCCATCATTTTCATTTCCGCTTAAATAATCTACGAAAACAGAAGTATCAATCAGTACCATCAGATGCTCCGCATTTTCTTATAATCGTAGTCATCTAAAAATTTTATCTTTCCTTTAAGATCGGAAATATCCTTTACTTTTATTTTTTCCCTAAGTTTCATAAAAGTATCTTGTTTTTTTTTAGGAGTATTATTTTTATTTTCAATCATAATATATCCTTTCATATTCTTTCTTTGCTAAAGGAAAATATAGTAATTATATTGTAAATGGAATAGAATTAAATTCTTTATGTGTTTAAGCTCCTTCTGATGGTTAAATAATCTTCAAAGAGAAGCAGATTCCTTAAGCAGCTCAATCTGCCGGCGGAGGTGTTCGTTTACCTGCGCGGTTTTGAACTTTTGGGCTGCGTCCGGGAAAAGTCCTACGGTGAGCATTCACGTGTCTTTTTTTGGAAGTATATTCTTTTCATCCTCGGCAATTTCCTGCTTTTGCTTCTTGATGTGTTCGCTGACAAGTTTATCATCTTCGGGAGAAATTGAGATGTTAGCGGAAGGAACTCCAATATCGTCTAAAATCTTTATATCTTCTAAAAAAAAGCCCGTCATCGGTAAGATACGGGCTTTTGAAGATAAGAGCTTAAAATATTTATTTCACTGCCTGCTTTACGATTGCTTCAAAAACATCCGGTTTGTTCATGGCAAAATCGGCAAGAACCTTGCGGTTTATGTCGATATTACTTACTTTCAAAGCATGAATAAGCCGGGAGTAGGTGGTGTCGTGCAGTCTCGCGGCGGCGTTAATACGCACAATCCAAAGGCGGCGAAAATCTCTTTTTTTGCGGCGTCTGTCGCGGTAGGCATACTGAAGTCCTTTTTCAATATGGTGCTTAGCGACGGTCCATACGTTTTTCCTCACACCCCAGTATCCTTTTGCATGTTTAAGGAATTTTTTCCTTCTGCGGTGTGCGGCTACTTTGTTGCTTGCTCTTGGCATTTTTTCCTCTGTGATTAATATGAAACAACTAAAACAGGCGCAGGGAGAGCCGTTTTTTGCCCCTAACGCCTGTAATTAAAATTTTATCAGCTTGTTGCAAGGAGTCTTTTTACTCTTTTTTCATTGGTGGAGTGCACTAATGTTTTTTTGCGAAGCTGTCTTTTGCGTTTTGGCGCTTTTTTGGTTAAAATATGACTTTTATAGGCTTTAGCTCTTTTGAACTTGCCGCTTGCAGTCTTTTTAAACCTTTTTTTCGCCGAAGAGTTTGTTCTCATTTTTGGCATAACTGTCACCGTATATTTATATAAACACAAAATTTTCCGTAAATCCGCCTCTGAGGCGAACAACAAATATAAGTAATAAGACTTGAAATTAAAAATTAATTTTTCTTTCCTTTTTTATCGGGAGCCATAACTACATTGATAAACCTTCCCTCTGATTTTACCGGAGAGTCAATTTTGGCAATATCAGAGAGTTCTTCGACAAACCGGTCTATAACGTCTCTGCCGAAGTCTTTATGCGCCATTTCGCGTCCGCGGAACATAACAGTAGCTTTCACTTTGTTTCCGCTTTCTATAAACTCGCGGGCATGCCGGGTTTTAAAATTGAAATCATGCTCCTGAATATTGGGTTTGAAGCGAATTTCCTTCATTTGCTGCTGCTGCTGCTGTTTGCGCTGATGCTTTTCTTTCTTTTGAACTTCGTAAACATACTTTCCGTAGTCCATTATCTTGCAAACGGGAGGCTTGGCTTTGGGAGCCACTTCTATTAAGTCGAGATTGCGAAGCTCTGCCTGACGCTGACCTTCACGAGCCGGCATTACGCCTAACATGTTTCCTTCAGGGTCAATTACCCGAACTTCTCTTGCCCTGATGTCGTTATTTACTCTTACTTGCGGCGTTTTGTCTTTTCTGCCGCGAAAATAGCCGGAACGCGGCTGGTAACCTGATTTCAAGTACTATCCTTTTTTTGGTGAAACAATTATATCTTTATTATTATGCAAACAAATATTTCTAAAAAATATTTTATCAAGACGATACTTCTGAAAAACTTACTATCGTGCGATCCTAATCCCGATTAAAAAACTATTATTCTAAATATTTGAATTACTTATAGATACTGATTCTATACTATATCAAATTCAGTTTGATAATATTTAGATTATTTGTCAATTTTTCAGATGTTTCATAGCAATAATTTTAAAAATATTATTCCAAATTATCAAGAATTTGTTAATTTATTTTTTTCTTAAGTCAATTTATTAATTAAGAAACTAAATTGCAAGTTAAATATTTTAATAATTTTTAAAAATAACAGGAAAACATGATGATTTATCTGAATAATGCAGCTACAAGCTTTCCAAAACCGCATAGTGTTATTGAAGCGCTGAATGAATTTTTAAAAATACCGCCGTGTCATTCATCCAGATCGGGTCTGGAAAATGATGTGGAGGACCTTGATTATCTTCTCAGAACTAAACTCGCAAAACTTTTCAACTCGCCGGATCCTACCCGCGTTCTTTTTACTTCAGGCAGTACCGAAGCATTAAACCTTGCTTTGAAAGGAAGCGGTCTTGAGGGCGGGCATGTTGTGTCAACTCAGATAGAGCATAACTCAGTGATACGTCCCTTGAAAACTATGGAACTTGAGGGGAAAATAAGTCTTGATTTTGCCAAATGCGACAGCAAAGGCTATGTAGCTCCCGAAGAGATAGAGAAGCTCATAAAATCTGAGACCTGCGCAGTTGTTATTAATCACTGCTCCAATGTAACAGGCACTCTCCTTGATTTGAAAAAGATAAGTGAAACAGCCCATAAAAACAATTGCCTGATAATAGTCGATGCATCTCAGAGCGCAGGACTTGTTCCGATTGATTTTGAGGGGTGGCATTTGGATATGTTCGCTTTTACGGGGCATAAATCACTTTATGGAATGCAGGGAACCGGAGGCTTGATTGTCCGGAAAGGAATTGACCTGAAACCACACAAAACCGGCGGTACGGGCATTTTAAGCGAAGTGCTCACTCAGCCGGAGGGCTGGCCTATTCATTACGAAGCCGGAACACCCAACATGCCAGGCATAGCTTCTCTGAATGCTGGTATTGATTTCATCATTGAAACAGGCATAGAAAAAATACATCAGAAGAAAAGAATTTTTGTTGAAAGGATGATCTCAGAGCTTGAAAAGCTTGAGAGAATAACCGTTTACAATGATCCCGATCACAGCACATTTGCCAATTTCTGTTTTAATATCGAAGGGATAGTTCCCGAAGAAGTGAACTATATACTCGAAAGTTCTTATGATATTCATGTACGTTCGGGTCTGCACTGCGCCCCGCTTCTTCTCGAATCGCTCGGTGTGCATCCATGGGGCACGGTCAGGGCATCGCCCTCATTTTTCACAAAAGATGAGGAAGTTGATAAATTCATAGATTCAGTGAAAGAAATTTGCGATACAATAAATGTAAAGAAATGATGATTCGTTTCTTTTAATAATTTATGCAGTTTTTCAAAGTAACACAATGAAGTTTAATATTACACTCGACAGAGACGAAGACGGTATTTGGATAGCAGAATGTTTTTCCATTCCGGGATGTGTATCTCAGGGAAGAACAAATAATGAAATCTGAAATTATTAATTATTAACGAATTGATTGGAGTCTTTTATGCCGGACAATGCAATAAATGAAGTTTACAGCAGGTTTTCTTCTCTTGAAATTGATGAAAAGGAGTATGTAGCCGATTTAATTTTCAAACAGCTTAGTGAAATCAGACGAGAAAAACACGAAAATAGAATTGCCGAAGCCAGAAAAAACTATAAGAAGGGCATATCTAAGTCCGGATCAGTGATTGACCTTATGAAGGATTTGACGGATGATTAAGATTTATTGGGATGAAGGATTTACCAGGAATTTTAAAAAATTTTCAAAATACTATAAAGATTTTAAGGAAAAATTTTTCAAAAAAATCATACTGTTTGAAGAAAATCCTTTTCATCCAAAACTAAAAATCCATAAGTTGTCAGGAAGATTATCGCGTTCTTATGCATTTAGTGTCGATTTCCAGACTAGAATTATTTTCGACTTTGCAGATAAAGACAATCTGATTTTAATAGATGTGGGTTTTCATGATGATGTATATTAGAAAACTTAGTTTTATTATTTAGCTAAAAATTGAATATTGAGTAATTGCCAAAATGAAAATATACACTAAAACAGGCGATAAAGGCGAAACAAGTCTTTTCAGCGGTGCGAGAGTCAAAAAAAATTCATTAAGAGTGGATACTTACGGAAGCGTCGATGAGCTAAATTCCATAATTGGAATTGTACTTGCTCATCAGCCGGCGGAGCCTGTGGCTTCTGATTTGGAAAAGATAAGCAGCCTGCTTTTCATTGCCGGGAGTGACTTTGCTACACCTCACAGCCCTGAGCCGAAATTTGAAATCAGCAGGCTGGGAAGCATTCATTCTGAATGGCTCGAAAAAAAAATTGACGAATATGACGAACGCCTTAGTCCGTTGAAAAACTTCATTCTGCCGGGAGGAAGTAAATCAGCATCTTTTCTTCATCAGGCAAGAACTGTTTGCCGCAGGGCAGAGAGGCTTGCCGTAAGCCTTGCGGATAAAGAAATTCTTAATGAAAATCTTGTCATTTTTTTGAACAGGCTCTCGGATTATCTTTTCACTGCTGCTCGTTACGTAAATAAACTTGAAGGATTTGAAGATAAAATAAGAAACAAGGAGATATAACATGCTGGAGGAAATGAAACGCCCCGACTGGGACCAGCTTTATATAACGATGTGCTACCTCGTAGGGATGAGAAGCCGCGACAGCCACACTCACGTAGGCTGTGTGGTAACCGATTCTGACAATGTACTTGTTTCTACGGGATATAACTCCTTTCCCCGCAAAATAGAGCCGGATAAATCAGGCAAAAGGCTTTCACGAGAAGGGGGGGAGAAGTATTTCTGGATGGAACATGCCGAGCGCAACGCCATTTATAATGCCGCCAGAAGGGGTACGGTTCTAAAAGGCTGCAAACTTTACGTCCCTTGGCTTCCATGCACAGACTGCGCACGGGCTGTCATTCAGACCGGTATTTCAGAAGTAAACGTGCATCAGAACGGTCAGGACTTTTACGACGAAAATACTAATGGCAAATGGATAGAGTCTTACTCCCGCGTGAAAGATATGTTTCTGGAGGCAGGAGTTAAACTTCGTTATATAGTATGTAACATCGTCATACCTGAAATTTACATGAACGGAAAAATCCATCCTGCCGCTGCGGTTTCATTAAATAAGAAGTAGGGAAGAGACGCAGATCTGCCCCTACGAAGAATGGGGAGAAACGCAGATCTGCCCCTGCGTTCAAGAAAGATGAATGAAAATTCAAATAATCATCCCATTGAGTGATTTTCCCTAAGCATGGATGTTTTATCTGTACATCAGGTTTCTTTCTTTTCTTCTTCCAGTTTTTGCTTTTCTTTTTGTTCGTCGGGTGCTTCGACCGATGAAGCTTTTTTGAATTCTTTAATCCCTGAACCGAGACCTTTCATAAGCTCGGGTATTTTTTTTGCTCCGAAAAGCAGAATTATTGCAAAGAGTATGATTATCCATTCAAATCCGCCGGGTAAGCCAAACATATTTACCTCCGGTTTATGTAAAATTACTTAATATCGATTTAAAAATTTTCAGCCCGTCGGAACAGCTCAAAATATCGTCGCTGTATCGTTCCGGGTGGGGCATCATGCCGAGTATATTGCGATTTTCGCTGTAAATACCGGCTATATTGTGCAATGATCCGTTTGCATTAGCTTCATCGGTTAGGCTGCCGCTTTCGCTGCAGTATTTGAAAGCTATTCTGCCGCCGTCCTCCAGTTTTTTAATAATATCTGCGTCTGCAAAATAGTTCCCTTCGCCGTGGGCAACGGGAATTCGCATAATTTCGCCATCTTCTAAGTGAGACGTGAAAACCGAAGAATTATTCATTGTTTTCAAATACACGTCCTTGCAGATAAAATTCAAGCTGCGGTTTCTGAGCAGAGCGCCCGGCAGTAAGCCCGCTTCGGTAAGTATTTGAAATCCGTTGCATATTCCGATGATGTAACCGCCGCTGTTGCCGAACTTGATGACTTCATTCATTATGGGAGAAAACCGGGCGATGGCTCCGGCACGAAGGTAATCTCCGTATGAAAAACCGCCCGGCAGCACTACGCAGTCAGTGTTTTTGGGTATTTTTGTATCCTTATGCCACAGCCATTCGGCATCTGCGCCGGCATTTGCCGTAACGGCATGATAGGCATCGTGGTCGCAGTTGGAACCGGGAAAAACTACTATTCCGAATTTCATTTTTTATATTCTTTATATTTTATTCAACTTCCTGCAAATCAATAAAATAATCCTCGATGATCGGATTGGCGATAAGTTTTTTACATGCGTCTTCCACAAGCACAAGAGCTGCTTCTTTATTTTCGGCTGCCGCGTTTAGCTCGACGAATTTGCCGATCCTGACGCCGGTTATCATTTTAAACTCAATGGCATGAAGCGCCTGCTCTACGGCTTTTCCCTGTACGTCAAGGATACCTTCTCTCAGTTTTATCCTTATCGAGGCTTTGTATTTCTTCATTTTATCCTGACAATAAAAATATTTCACAAAAATTTATGAATATTAAATTTAACATTAATTGTTCAAAAAAAAAAGAAATTTTACGATTACCACCCCTTTTCAATTTTCAATTTTTAATGCCCGTCTGCCCTCGCCCTGCCCGTCTGCCCTCTCCAACGTATAATGTCATGAAGTTAGTTCAAAAAATGCATTAATTTATTTTTTCATCAATAGCCCCTGCTTTTAAGCCGGGGTTTATTAAATCTTATATCATATATACGTTAGCCAAAAATATAATTAATTTGGCTAAAGACTCAATGCTGATTTTCATACCCCGACTTAAAAGCAGGGGCTGTTAAATCTCTTATCTCCGTGCCATTACTCTTGGGGAGGGGATGCACAGTATAGATGAAAAAGATGTCCAATATCTGGCAGAGGGCGCAGGTCTGCCCCTACGTTGTCCGGCAGAGGGCGCAGGTCTGCCCCTCGACCTTCTTTAATTATTCAAACAGAAGCGTCAAGTTCCTCCAGAATTTTCTGTGCGGCAGCGGTAATAACCGTACCCGGTCCGAAAATAAGCGAAGCGCCGTTTTCATAGAGAAAATCATAATCCTGCACGGGTATAACGCCCCCGGCAACAATCATAATATCTTCCCGTCCCAATGCTTTAAGCTCCTTAGCAAGTTCGGGAAGCAAGGTTTTATGTCCTGCGGCGAGGGAACTTGCTCCGACGACATGCACGTCATTTTCAACCGCCTGCCTTGCTGTTTCCTTTGGCGTTTGAAAAAGAGGACCTATATCGACGTCAAATCCCATGTCTGCAAATGCGGTGGCTATTACTTTTGCTCCGCGGTCATGTCCGTCCTGACCCATTTTGGCAACGAGTATGCGGGGGCGCCTGCCTTCGCGGCTTTCAAAATCTTCAGTCATTTTTCTGACGGAATGAATTTGCTCTTTTTCCGAAAACTCGGAGCTGTAAACACCTGAAATAGAGCGAATCATAGCTTTGTGCCTTCCGAATATTTTTTCCATGGCATAAGATATTTCTCCCAGACTTGCGCGTGCTCTTGCTGCATTTACCGATAATTCCAGAAGATTGCCTTTTCCTGTTTCAGCGCATTTTGTAAGAGCTTCTAAGGCTTCATGCACTTTTGTTTCATCTCTTTCTGCTCTTAAATTTTCGAGGCGGCGCAGCTGGCTGTTTCTTACTGAAGTGTTATCCACTTCGAGAATATCAATAGGATCCTCTTTATCAAGCTTGTATTTGTTCACGCCGACTATTGTTTCTTTGCCGCTGTCTATTCTTGCCTGCCTGCGGGCGGCGGCTTCTTCTATTCTCATCTTTGGCAGTCCGGTTTCAATTGCTTTTGCCATGCCGCCGAGTGATTCTACTTCATTGATATGAGCCCATGCTTTTTCGATTAGTTCCTTTGTCAGGTTTTCCACATAATAAGAACCTGCCCAAGGGTCAGCTACATTACATATTCCCGTTTCCTGCTGCAGGAAGATTTGTGTGTTTCTGGCAATTCTGGCGGAAAAATCCGTAGGCAGAGCTATGGCTTCATCAAGGGAATTTGTATGCAGGGATTGAGTATGACCCAGCGCCGCAGCCATTGCCTCAATGCAGGTACGAACAACATTGTTATAAGGGTCCTGCTCTGTCAGGCTCCAGCCCGATGTCTGGGAATGAGTTCTCAAAGCCATGGATTTCGGATTTTTAGGATTGAACCGCTTTATAAGTTTTGCCCATAAAACACGAGCTGCTCTCATCTTTGCTATTTCCATGAAATAATTCTTCCCTATGCCCCAGAAAAAAGAAATCCTCGGTGCAAAAGCGTCTATGTCAAGTCCTGCTTTTATGCCTGCCCTGACGTATTCCAAGCCGTCAGCAAGCGTGTAAGCCATTTCCAAATCGGCTGTGGCTCCGGCTTCCTGCATGTGATAGCCGGAAACTGAAATACTGTTAAACCGCGGCATGTTTTGGGAAGTGAAAGCAAAAATATCCGAGATAATTTTCATAGAGGGTATGGGCGGATAAATATATGTGTTGCGAACCATATACTCTTTCAAAATATCATTCTGAATTGTGCCGGTAAGCTCTTCCATTTTAACACCCTGCTCTTCCGCCGCCACTATGTAAAAAGCCATAACCGGTAAAACCGCACCGTTCATAGTCATAGAGACCGACATTTTATCCAGAGGTATCCCGTCGAATAATATTTTCATGTCAAGGATAGAGTCGATTGCCACGCCAGCCTTGCCGACATCGCCCTTGACGCGTTCATGATCGGAATCATATCCCCTGTGGGTTGCAAGGTCGAAAGCTACCGACAAACCTTTCTGTCCGGCTTCCAGATTTCTCCGGTAAAAAGCATTGCTCTCTTCCGCAGTTGAAAAGCCTGCGTATTGGCGGATTGTCCACGGGCGGGTTACATACATGGTCGGATAAGGACCTCTTAAAAAAGGCGGTACACCCGGCATAAAATCAAGATGCCCCGCGCTTTTTAATTCTTTTTTTGTGTAAACAGGATAAATATCAATCTGCTCCATGCTGCGGCAGGTCATTTCTTCAAAGCTCATGCCTGTTGCGGCTTCCGCTTTTTCCTTCCATTCCTCGAACCCTGCGGAAACAAACTTTTCCTCGAGTTCCATATCGGCAAAATCCGGAATACTCATATCTGATGCCTTCTTTCATAAAAAACATTTACAAACATGACGAAATTATCTATTCGATATGATTTATTAAGATTCATTTTTTTGACATAAAAGAAGATTCATCTGTTTATTTTTACTTTCCGCTTCAGATGTCCAACATCTGCCAGATGTTGGACATCTTTTTCTTTGGGGTTTCAGATGGACTCCACTTTTAAAGTGGAGTCCATCTACGAAAAAAATCATCCCTTGAGTGATTTCCCCTAATCATGGTTGTTTCATCTGATTATTTTTTACCAAATAAGGGATGGGGTTTCATCAGATGGACTCCACTTTTAAAGTGGAGTCCATCTACGTAAGACAGCGCTTATTTGACTAAAATAAGTTTACCGAATGCGGGTTCGGAATAAACTTCCGCTTCGGTTTTTATCCTGTAAAAATAAAAACCTGAAGGGAGAGATTCTCCTGATTTGGATTTGCCGTTCCAGAGAGCAGAATTCTTTCCTACGGTGATGCCGGTTTTTATAGTTGAAATCAGTTTGCCTTTCATGTTGAAAATGTCAATCACGGCGTCTCCACCGTTGTAGGGAGAGCGGTAGTTGAATTCTATGGTTGTTTCATCGCTGAAAGGATTCGGATAATTTCTCAATTCCGTCAGCCTTCCTTCCGGATAAAGAAAAACATCATAATCTTTTGTTACGGTATTACCGCTTGCATCTATTGCTATAACGCGAATCCAGTGCTGTCTGTCAGACAGCAGCAGCGAATCAGGAAGAACCGTAAGTTCTGCTTTCAAAGGCTGCATGCCTATTTTTGACTGGAATTCATATATGGCGGCATTGGATTCTTTATAAACTTTTGCATTCACCCATAATTCCAGATTAGAAGGATTAAGCACTTCCAGCCGTGAATTGTCATACATTTCTGCTTTAAGGAGAGGCCTTATGCTTATATAACTGCCGTTTTCGATAAGATTTCCGTCTGCATAAAGTTTTATTTCAGGCGCAGCAGTATCTTCTCTGATTGAAAATTCCACTTCAGTTGTATTATTGAAAGAATACTGCTCACGAGGTATAGAGTTTTTATTTAAAATAATATTCAGTGAATTATTTAAATCCATTTTCTCGGTAGGGACTTTCAAAGTGAAAGTTTTTTCTTCGCCCGGTTTGGCATTTTTCAGCGAAAAAGTATCCGAACTTTGCGAAATCCCGCCTGAACCGGCGCTATAACTCAGATGAGTAGAATCCAGAGTTGATCTGGGGGAGATATTCTGCCAAGATATTTCGACCGTCAACGTATCACCACGGAGAACAGCTTCTGAAAAAGCATCAGTCAGGGGTGTGTCCAGTCGGAGTTCCGGAGAAGGAGAGAATCGGCATTCCAGCTTTTTCAGGGATGGACTTTCCGAGTATGTATCTCTTTTTAACTTTATTTGTGCATTAATATAAGGAAAGCGTTCAGCATTGACCCCTGATAAATCAATGTTTTCCGAAGAGGTAGATTTCAGCTTTTCGGATCTGCTGTCTGAATTTCCGTCTGAACCGTAAATAACAGTGCTTATTGTACTGCTTCCGGTAGTAGTGAAAGTTAGTTTGAAAGCATCCCATGATTTTGCGGGGCCGATATTACCTGTTATTATTTCGCATTCAAAATTATAAATTGGAAGATTTCCGGAAAAAACAATGTAACTGCCGGTAGTGTCAACTGCTTCTTGCAAAACACCTTTACCGGCATCAAAAACAGCAGCATAAGACAGTCCCCATCCTTCCGGAATGCTGCCTTCAGCCCATTTCAAGAGATTTTCAATAAATTCATCTGATTTTTGAGATCCAAAGCTGTCAAGGATTGTTTTAAGGCGGGAGTAACCCTCGCCCCGCTCTTCGTTTAATATCAACTGCCTTCCGAAAGCGCTGCAAACGGTAAATATCAAATAATCGTCAGCAGAAACGGAATCCTCTAAAAAATGATGCAGTTTAATTGTAGAACTGTCATCTCCCCAAGTATCATAAAATCTGTATTTTATTTCAGTCGAATCAGTTTTTGACATAAGTGCTATTTTTATGCCGATTAAGGCATCGCTTGCGACGGTAGAATCGCTTATTTCAATCTCAGTGCCGGGATAGACTGCCGCAGAACCTCCGGCAGACTGCAAGCGGTAAAAAACAGAATCGCTGCTTATAACAAGCAATTCTTCTGAGTTATCATAATTAAGATTTTTAGTATAGGTAAAATCTATGATTTCTTGACCTTTTTGCAGCCAAAGCGCACTGTCCTGTTTTAGGGAGGATACGTGAAAAGGTATTTCGATTTCTCTGCTTTTTATGCCTGTTTGAGAATCATTCAGCCATCCCCTTAATTTGTATTTTTTACTATGGTTTAACGACACATCGGGAAACCAGTCGAAATATGCTTCGTGGTGCCTAATTTCATCGTCTTGTGCCTCATGCAGAAGTATATATCTACCTTCTTCTTCAAAATAAAGTGATAAAAATAAATCTCTGCTGTCGTCAGGCTCTGTTTTTATAAACCGGAAGAGAGGATTGCTTTTTACATTCCAGTTTGGAAGAGGGTCAAGAGGGGCGAGACCACGTGAAAAAATATCTAATGATTTTTTTATGGTGTTATTTTCTTTTGTTTCTTCCGGTATTATGTTTTGGAGATCAGCCGTTAATGATATGGTATGAACTCCGGGCATATTTTTCAGGGGTATAATAATTTCAAATTCCCTAAAACGGCAAATCCCTGATAATTCAGTTGAAAAGCTCTGCTGTTTTCCGTCATATTCTCTCTTTGCCGTGATTTCAAATTCTTCATCAGTGCCGTATCCGGCATTATAAACATTTCCTGAAATAATCAATAATGAATCATTTTCAGTAAAAAAATCGTTTCCGTTTTCGTTCAAAAATTGAATTTCGCTCTCTAAAATGAATAATTCCGTCTTTTTGGCGATTTTCAGTTCTACGAGGGGTTCGCCGAGGATGTTGAATTGGTAGCCTAAATTCCTCAAAGCTTTCTCGGAGCCGAAATTTATTTTAGCTGTGGATGCAATCTGGGCAATATTTCTGAGCTTCATACTCGTATCACGTACATTCTCTATCATTTCTATCATAAAGAAAGTGCTTACATTGGCATCTCCGCCGCTGGAACTTCCTCCAGAGGCGATAAATCCTTTACCCCTTTCGAAAATATATTCTTCATTTCGAGAAATCTCATCGGGCTGGGCAAAAGCACCGGTATTGCAGGAAACGGTCGTCAAAAAGCCGTATTTGCCTTTGTTGTTAAGTCTGTCGGCATTCCAACCGTCCATTTCGAGAGAAGTTACCGAGCCGTGCCCGAGATAATTAGTCCACATGACGCCGCTGTTAATAGCTGCTTTAATTCTGCCGGCATCTTTATTAATGGACTGAGGGTCCTGTTTTATTATTCTTTCAGGTTCGGCGCAAAAAGGTTTGTTTGAAAGCTTGTGATAAGCATCTTCAGTGTAATGATATCCGAGGGTGGAAAAGGATTGTATTTCCGAATTGTCGAATCCGCCGGAAAGAAAAAGAAATGATTTATTCCATGGCAGGTAGGGAAGGGATTCATATTCTTTAAGGTTATGAATGTAATTTTCACACTGGTCTGTTTTCTGCACCGGTAAGCGGCTGATAAACAAATCAGGAGCGAAATCCTGTTCGTTTTCCGTTTCCAGAAGACTGTACCAGTAATCCGTGACAGGCCAGCCGTAAGCAGGGATGAAATCTTTGTTGACCGATTCTGACAAAATATTTCTTGTATCCCAGTTTGCATCTCCTAACAGCAATACATAAAGCGGAGCGGGGCTTTGCCAGTTATGAAACGTATATTTCAAAAAATTTCTTATGGCATGAGGAGATTTCTTGCCGAAATTAAATTCTTTGTAAATATTTTCAACATCTACTATCATAGTTGAAATACCGTGAGTCTGTCTTCGGTATTCGGCTATTTTCTCTGCCTGCCCTAAAAATTCTGAATGAGTAATAATAAGATATTCTGCAAAATTATCAGGATTTCTCAAGTCGGAGACTGATACTGATTCCAGTTCGGCTTCTTCCAGAGCGGAATAGCCGGCAGCTTTTAAAGTGTAATTTTTTTCTGCGGGCAGATTTATTTTGATGGAATAGGATTTACCGCCGGAGTGCTCGAAGAATTCAGATATTGAAGCAAAGTCTGAGTTGCTGTTTACTTCCGATTTATTCTCAGAGCTGCCTTTTTGCACTGCAAAAGACCAAGCATTATCACTTCCGGCAGATTCAGCGCCAAGGGATTGAAATGCCTGCACCGCCTGCTGACTGAGCTGACTGCCGTTGAAAACTACGGCTATTATACTTCCCTGAGGCAAAGAATTTAGGTATTCGGAAGCTGTTGAGCCGGCTCCTTCAAAAAACTTGTACTCATAAGATGTGAAATCCTGAGGTCTCAAAACACCTATGTGCAGCCCGGGTTGACCGCCCGTATATAGTAGTGAGTCATTTATCATTAATGACGCAAAAGGACTAACTCTCCTTTTTACGGCGCATTGTATGCGGGAACCCTGTTTATATGCGGGAATTTTTTTAAAATAGCCGTTTTGCTCATCAATTATCACTGCTTCGGAGCCGGAAAAACCGATTATTTCGATTTCCCTGTTGTTATCAGGATCGGAATCTATAGTGTACTCTCCATAAGAATCATATACAAATGGTCTGACAGAACCTGATGCTTCGATAAAATCTAATAATGTGTAGTCTATTTCAATCAAATTGCCGTTTTTATCCTTTTTCCCGAGAGATATTATTTTAATTTCATTTGCTCCGGGTACAAAAACGGAAGAAGGCAGAGTATCAATAAAAGTTCCTTTTTCCAGAAAATTAAATGTGCTTATTCGAATAGTATCGCTGTTTACAAGCAGGGCATATTTATGATTGGGATGATTATAAATTGCATCTTTCAGAAAATCTTTGCTCTGATAGGGTATCCTGAGTATAATATCGCCGGCAGGAGAAAGCTTGAGATCATAAGTAAATTCAGGATGATTTTTCGGATTGAGCTCCGCCCAGTACCAGCCTTCTGCTGCTACAGGATCAATATCAATCTGATAATTGAAGTTTCCGTGTGAGTAGAAAAGTTCTTTTTCAATGTGAATATCTGCCTGAACGCTTTCGATTTTTTTCTGTGCAGCCTGCACTTCGGGAAGTGCTGTCAGTCTTACCGGATTTTCCGAATCATCATAGTAAAAATAAAAAACTTCCTTTGAGGTATAGTTGTCGAACCATGTTGTGTCTCCTGCAGGACGGAGACCTCGGAAATAGTAAATATCACCGCTGTTTATTAAGCTGTCGCTGTCTTCAGCAAAGAATGGATATGCAATACCTTTGTGAAGAAGATGCAGTCCCGAAGTGCTTTTATTTTGCAGTTCAGGCATATTTTCCAAAAGAATGGAAGCTTTTACATAAGCAATTCCGTCCTTAGTTGTAGTTACTTTTGTATAATTTCTTGAAGGTTTATACCAAAAATCTTCGAGAATGGAATTACTGCTTCTGTTTGTTTTGCTGCTGCTTTCAAGAAAACCGGCTAAATGCTCCTGATTGAAAATGTGTGAAAAAAAAGAATGTTCAAAAGGATTCTGGACTATATTTTTTTTCGGAAATTCATTTTCTGTTTCTATGTTTATTCTGATTCCTTCTGCTATTTTCATCAGTTGAGAATCGTTTTCGTAAAGAAAAGGCTGTATGGTTACTTTGGCTAAATGAACTCCCCTCTGGCTGCCTATTCTTTTAACGTGTGTGTAAGGTTTTAGTCCTCTGCTCGCATTACTGTCTAAAAGGGCGGGGCTGAACTTACCTAAAGTTATAATTTCTTCGTAATTTAAGGAAGCAGTAATATTGCCGGCTGGAGGAACAGCTATGATGAAATTGATTTTTTCCGTAGAATATCCCTCTTTTCCCGAATATTCAGAGAAAGCCATATCCGGAAAGGTAAAAGAGTAATAATCTGAATCAGGAGAAGATTTCTCTATAACAGGCTCTAAGTTATTGATGTATATGTCAATATAATTTCTTCCGCTCTTATGAGTGATTTCCGCATTCAGCAGCGAGTATGAGAAAAAAAGGCATACAAAAAGCGCTTTTGTCAGAATATGTTTTATCATATATTTCATTGTTTATTGGTTTTCATCTGTTTATTTTCAACTTCAGGTTTCAGATGTCCAACATCTGCCAGATGTTGGACATCTTTTTCTTCCATATTGTGCATCCCCTCTTGAGAGGGGATTAAGGGGTGTGTTCCCCTCACGTGAGATTCCGGCATTCCGCTTCACTCCAGCCGGAATGACATTATTTGCATCTCATTGCCAAACTCCGATTTGGGAATGTGCTTTTCATTCAAAACTCTGTTTTGCATTAACTCCCAAATACTCATTCCCTTGAGTGATTTCCTTAATAATGGATATTTCATCACAAATATTTTCAGACTTAGGCAAAGCCCTAAAATTGTATTTTCAACAAATTGCAAATCCCTTTCTATATAGAAACACATAAAAGTAGATTTTGTTTCAAATAAGACTAAAGATTTTCTGTTGGAACGAACTTATTAATTAACAGAGTAAGATTTTATGTAATGGAATGTATCTTTATAACAAAAAATTTTAAACATTCATCCAAATTAATTACTTTTGATTAGTTTTTTGTTACATTTTGAAAAATGATATAATCAGCAGAACGTTTAACATAGTGATATTGATTGTATTGCTTCTGGCGGTAATACTTCTTTTGACTGCTCTGATAAACAGGCTTTTCATTGCTCCTCCTGTAGAGTCTTCGTCAGAAGTGGAAAAAGGCGGCAGGACAATAATTAAAGCCATACAAATAGAAATACTCAATGCGACCGATTCTTCCGGGCTTGCAGCAACTGCAAAAAAGTATATGGATGACCGCGGCTTTGATATTGTAGAAATAGGCAATTTCAAAAATAAGATTGATAAGACGTTTATTGTTGACAGAATGGGCGACAGGGAAACAGCCGAAAAAGTTGCTTATGCTTTCGGGCTGCCCGATTCTTTAATAAGCTCTAAAATTGATTCGAGTCTCTCACTTTCTGCATCGGTCATTATCGGAAAGGATTTTTATAAATATAAGCCTTTCCAATAACTAAAAAAACAAGACTTAAACACTGAAATAATAATTTTAATAACTTTTGTAACATAATAGCGAGAAAGTATTGACAGGAATAGGAAAACCGAGAACTTCAAAAGGACTTGCCGTTTTCTGTGCCAGAATAGCACAGGAAAAGCTTGCCGAAAATATAATCGTAATGGACTTAAGCTCCATAGAATCAGCTCCTTCAGAGTTTTTTACGATTTGCACTTGTAATTCCGACATACATGTCAGAGCCGTTGCGGATGCTGTTCTGGAAAAATGCGTATATTTTTCAATGGAAAAGCCGAGAGTGGACGGAAAGGAATATAAGGAATGGATGCTGCTTGATTTTTTTGATGTGATAGCACATTTGATGATTGAAGAAAAAAGAAGATTCTATCAACTTGAGAAACTTTGGGGCGACGCCAAATTTTGGAAACTCAAGGATGACGGCACGCTGATATCAATGAAAAATGAAGATATAAAGGCAATCTACTCATAAATGCCTGACATTAATGAGTTTTATTGCAAAACTCCAATTATTGAGGGAAATTAGAGAATAATGGAAAAAGAATATATACAACCGTTTTTTGAAGATGCTTTGAGCAGACTCGGTATTTTGGAAAACGCTGAAATTAATTTCGAGACACCTAAGAATCCTGATCACGGCAGTCTTTCCACCAATATTGCCATGAAGCTTACCAAAGCTCTTAAGAAAAATCCGCGTATGATTGCGGAGGATATTATCAATTCACTGAGTTTAAATAAAAATTTAGTAGATTCCGTTGAAATAGCCGGCCCGGGTTTCATTAACATCAGGTTTTCAAATATGTTTTATTCTAATTCTTTGAGTGACATAGCCCGGTCGGGCGAAAGTTTCGGCAAAAGTACCGCCGGTGACGGTAAAAAGGTAAATGTAGAATATGTAAGTGCAAATCCTACAGGATTACTCCATTTGGGGCACGGAAGAAATGCCGCTGTCGGCGATACAATTGCCAATCTTTACGAATGGACGGGACATAAAGTAACCCGCGAGTATTATTTCAACAATGCAGGCAATCAGATGCAGATGCTTGCAAAATCTATTTACGCCAGATACTTGGAGCAGACAGGCGAAAAAAATGTAGATTTTCCCGAAAAAGGTTACCACGGCAATTATGTTAAAGAAATTGCTTTCGAACTTATCAAAAAACACGGCGGCGGCTTAAAGAGCGGTACATATCAAGACCTTACCCAGATTAAGAAATTCGGGGAAAACTGGTGCTTCGAGAAAATCAGAAATACTCTAAAGGCTATGAACATCAAACAGGATGTTTTTTTCAATGAGGATACTCTTTACAAGGACGGCAAAATAAAAGAAGTTATAGACGAACTCAAGGAAAAGGATTTAGCCTATGAAAAAGACGGAGCTACATGGTTCGCTCTTACTAAGCTGGGGTTGAACGACGACCGCGTTATCGTTAAATCCAGCGGCGAACCTACCTACAGGCTTCCCGACATTGCTTATCACCGTGAAAAATTCAGACGAGGGTTTGATGTTATTGTTGACATATTCGGCGCCGATCATATTGCAACGGTGCCGGATGTTTTGGCAGGGGTGAAGGCGCTGGGATATAATCCCGACAGAGTGAAGGTCATTGTTCATCAGTTTGTTACTCTTACTGAAAACGGCGAACAGGTAAAAATGTCCAAGCGCTCCGGCAGGGTTTATACTCTCGATGAACTGCTGAAGGAAGTCGGAGCCGACGTAGTTCGTTTTTTCCTGCTGATGCGCAATGTTAACACTCATTTGGAGTTCGATTTGGGGCTTGCCCGCGAGCAGAGCGAAAAAAATCCCGTCTTCTATCTCCAGTATGCCCATGCAAGAATATGCTCCATCTTTGAAAAAGCACGCAATGAGGATATACGGATTGATGAAGATGCCGATTATACATTACTTAACCATAAAAGTGAAATAGAACTGATAAAACAATTACTGAAATTTCCCGAAAAAATAAATGATGCCTGCGAAAAAGCAGACCCGCCGGTTATTACCGAATATCTGCGTGAAACTGCTCAGGCTTTTCATATTTTTTATCACGAATGCCGCATCATAGGAGTGGAAGAAAATCTAATGCAGGCAAGGTTCAAACTGGCTAAAGTTACAAGAACAGTTATGAAAAACGGATTGTCCATTTTAGGTGTCAAAGCGCCTGAGAAGATGTGATTTTCCTTGGATTTTGATGCTGCTGTTTAATGGATTTTATTATTTTGCGGCGTTTAATGATTTTAATATAACAAACAAATACTTAGAATTTGTTGTGGATTATGTAGGTTAACCATTCAGTATTTATTTCGATTTTTGTTTAATATGAATGAAACAGTAGAAATAAATTTATAGCATTATAAGGAAAAAGTGAAAAATGGATTCAACTCAAAATATTGAAAAAATGAAAACGATTTTAAGCGGCATACAGCCTTCGGGCAATTTTCATATCGGAAATCTTATAGGAGCAATCAAAAACTGGGTAGTAATGCAGGAAAATTACAACTGCTATTTCACAATTGTTGATCAACATTCCATTACTGTCCGGCAAAAGGCATCCGATTTAAGAAAATGGACACTAGACCTTACTGCAATTCTTCTTGCAGCAGGGGTTGATCCTGCAAAAAGCACCCTTTTTGTGCAGTCTCATGTGCCTGAGCATTCCCAGCTTGCATGGGTGCTTAACTGCTTTACCGGTATGGGGGAACTCAGCCGCATGACTCAGTTTAAAGATAAATCAAAAAAACACTCCGACAATATTAATGTAGGCTTATACACATATCCCGTTTTGCAGGCAGCCGACATATTGCTCTATCAGGCAGACCTTGTACCTGTGGGTGAAGATCAAAAGCAGCACATAGAGCTTACAAGAGACATAGCTGCCCGCTTCAATCATCATTATTCCGAGACTTTTAATCTGCCCGAACCCTACATCCCAAAATTCGGAGCTAGAATAATGAGCCTGCAGGAGCCGGATAAGAAAATGTCAAAATCAGATGAGAATGAAAAAGCAACAATATACATTACAGACAGTAATAACGAAATAAAAAACAAGATAAAACGTGCAGTAACCGATTCCGGCAGTGAAGTAAAGTTTTCGGAAGAAAAAGCCGGTATTTCCAATCTTATCACTCTTTATCATATTTCCACCGGACTCAGCATAGAAGAAATAGAAAAGAAATTCGAAGGAAAAGGATACGGCGAGTTTAAACCTGCCGTTGCGGATGTTGTTGCTGATTTTGTTAAGCCGGTTCGCGAAAAATATGAGCAGCTGCGAAAGGATAAGAATTACTTGGAAGATACTTTACGTCAGGGAGCCGAAAACGCAAGAAGCACTGCATTCAAAACACTAAGAAAAGTATATAAAAAAGTAGGATTTCTACAGGTATAATGGATACACGCGAACAGCTCCTTGCTCAGACTTTCGACAGGCACCTTTGCGTAACTGCCAATGCAGGCTCCGGTAAGACAAGAGTGCTGGTAAACAGATACTTGAATCTGATTCTCAGCGGTGTAAGCCCTAAAAAAATCACAGCCATCACTTTTACCCGAAAAGCTGCTTCCGAGATGCTGAAAAAAGCCGCAGGCAGAATAGACGACATGATATTGAAAGCCGCAGGCAAAACACAACTTAGAGATCTCAAAACAGTCCGCGAACAGCTGACCAATGCAAGGATTTCCACCATACACAGTTTTTGTTCCTCACTGCTGCGGGATTATCCTATCGAAGCCGGAGTGGTTCCCGGTTTTTCCGAACTCAGCCCTTCAGATTCTATCAGGATAAACCGCGATTCGGTACTAACTGTACTTGAAGACAGGCTTTCCTCCAATAATTCTGATATAGTAAACGGTATTAGAAATCTTTTCGCTCTGACCGGCAGGCAGGGACTCTATGATTTCATTTTGGATATACTCGCAAATCGGGAAATTTTTGATGACTTGAAATCTCTTTATTCCAGTGGTTTTGAAATATATTACAGTAATCGGAACAAACAAATTTACGATATATTTTATCCCAAAATAAAAAAAATAATAGAAGTTTCTAATATCGTTCTTTCTCTTGAACTTAACGAGAAAGACATGCCAAAAACCAAAAAGGTATTTTTTAATGACAGCCGTAATTTATTAAAAAAAATCGATAATGATTTCAGAATAATAACTAATGAAGAAGATTTTTCCAAATTCATGCTTCTGGTAAAAGATACTGCTGACTTCAGTACCGCTTTTTTTACTAAAAGCAAAACCTTAGATAAGAAGAACTGCCGGTTTCTAAAAGAGCTTGAAAACAGTTATATCGTAAATGAGGTGCAGGAGCTGGCTTCTGATTTTCTGCTTGCAGAGGAATTTGCCGAAAGTTTTGAATATGACGAAAATGAAAGCGATCACTTTAATAATGCAAAGAAGCTGTTTGAATTGGCTCTTGCCGCAGAAGAGCTTGCCGAAGAAGAAAAGGAATTTACCGGCAGGATAAATTATGATGATATGTTGCTTAAAACTGCTCGGCTGATAAAAAACCCCTATGTGCGGCAAAAAATCAGGGGAAGAATGAAATATCTTTTGGTGGATGAATTTCAGGATACAAATAAACTTCAATACGACATTATTAAGCATATTTCAGGTATTTTTGAAACGGAGGAGTTTTTCACCGAACCGGTTAATCTTTTTATTGTCGGCGACGGAAAACAAAGCATTTACGGTTTTCGCAATGCTGATGTACGCGTTTTTGAACAGGCATTAAGCGATATAAAGATGCTCAATTCTAACCATATAGAAGCAAATACCTTAGAAGAAAAATTCAAACCCCCTGAAAATTTCTCGAAAGAAGATAAAAAGAGACTGAAAACAAAAAACAAGAGAGAAATATTAGGAGATATTAAACTTTCAGCGAGTTTCAGGATGAAACCCGTTCCCGCTGCGTTTATTAATGCTATGTGCAGAGAAATTATGCAGAAGGAAAGCGAATATGACGTGGAGTATGACGAGCTGGTATGCGCCCGGGATAATGAAAATTTTTTTGAGAAAGAAAAGGATATATATGATTTCTGTGATGATAAATCAGGAGGAAGCGTAAGTTTCCTTGTTTCGGTCAAAGATAAAGACAACAGCAGCGATGCTTTTATCAGCGAAGAGCAGCTTATAGCCGGATATATCATCAAATTTATTAACGAGAATCCTGAGTATGAATATCAAGATATTGGCATTTTGTCTCGGACATCCGACTTTGAAAAACTTGCATACGTACTCCTCAAATACAATATACCGTTTATACGCCACAGCGGGTCAGGATTTTTTAATTCCCAGGAAATCAGAGACTTAACATCATATTTGAAATTTTTACAAAATCCGGCTGACGACCTCGCCCTTGTTTCTATTTTAAGGTCTCCATTTTTTGATTTAAATGAATCTGAAATTTACATAATATCGCGGCATAAGAGGGGTCTTCATTTTTGGGACAAAATGAAACACTTTGCAGCGAACTCAGAAAAAAATAATTTCAGTACAAATTTTTACAGAGCATTAAGGCTGCTCGGGCAGGCTCTTTCTCTGGCATCGGGCATGACAGTGCCGGCTCTGCTTAATGAAATATTAGAAAAAACCGCTTATTATGCTTTTGCTGCATCATCTCCGAGGCGCTCTCAGATACATGCTAACATTGAAAAAC
Organism: uncultured Hyphomicrobiales bacterium; assembly: GCA_964577665.1. Lineage (GTDB taxonomy): Bacteria > Bacteroidota > Ignavibacteria > Kapaibacteriales > UBA2268 > CAYVTD01. Next base: position 8,867 of record CAZOBD010000021.1, on the reverse strand, counting down.
TGAAAATCATAGCGCGTGACTTTGAAGACAGGGGATTTAAAAATCTTTATGATTTTGTCGAGGAGATGAAACTTATGGAGAGTTCTCAGGTGAAAGAACCCGAAGCAGCTATCTTAACCGGCGAAAATGCAGTAAATCTGATGACGATACATGCTTCTAAAGGTCTTGAGTTTCCCATTGCTGTTTTGTATAACATCGGAAAGAAATCCGGAGGCAGAAGAGGCAGGAATCTGATTGCATCTGAAACCGGCATTACATACAAATATAACATCGGCAGTGCATCTGGCGGTCCAGATCACTTTGTAACTACGCCTGTTCATTGTCTTGCAAAAAAAAGAGCCGAGCTGCTTGAAAAAGCCGAGGAAAAAAGAGTTTTTTATGTAGCTCTTACAAGGGCTAAGGATCATCTTGTGCTTTCTTCTTCCGTTAAGTTTAACAGCAATGATGAAATCGTCTCTCCCGGAGGCTTTTTGAAAATGCTTTTGAAAAAAACCGGTTTACCGATGGATGCTTCCGAGGACAATTCTTCTTCTTTGACTTTTACTGAAAATCTCAGCCTGCTGCGGGAACCACAGCAGAAAACCGCACAAATCAGATTCAATGTTGATATCATAAAAAGCCTTGAAGAACAGGAGAAATTAATTTCTGAAAAAATTATCGAAGGATTACCTAAAATTTTCGGCGGGAGCATTGAACCATATATCGAGAAAGAGTTCTATTCTCCCAGCAGAGTAATGCTGTATGAAAAAAATGCTAGAGCATATCTCGAAAAGTACATATTGGGATTTAACAAAGAATATATATCCGAAAATGAAAGCGGTACTGGATATTCCGGGAATTTAAGCGGAAAATACAATCAGGATGCCGCCATGACAGAAGGAAATATCATACATGCCGTATTGGAAAAAATTAATTTCTGGATGATTAACGGGAAAAAAGATGATGAAAAATTTGCTCAAACAGTTGAAAAAGAACTTGAGCTTTCAACCCAAGACAGCAAATTATATTTATCGGGAAATAGGATTAAAGAAGAAATAGAAAATGTTCTTGCCTCAAGTCTTTTTAATAAATACCGTACCGGTTTATCAAATGCAAAAACAGAGATGACATTGACAATGCCGTTCGGTAAAGATTTTCTGAACGGAAAAATAGATATGCTGATAAAAGATCCCGAGGGAAGGTCAGAGATATGGGACTGGAAAACGAATATCGTGGATTCTGCCCGAAAATTCGATGAATTAGCTCAGTATTATCTTCCCCAGATGCTCTTTTATGCTTACATGCTGATGCATCTCGAACCGGAACACAAGGAATATAAAGCGCGGCTGCTGTTTACAAGGCTAGCTAAAAAAAGTGCTTCAGACGACGAATGGACTAAGCTGTTTATCTGGAAAAAAGATGAATTGAGTGATTACGGCGATTATCTTAAGAAGAAAATACCACAAATAGAACGTCTTTCTTTTGAACTTTTATGATTCCGAAATCAATTAAGATTTATTCCTTGGGTACCATAATGGTAATATAAGAACTCAACATGCCGTTACTCTCAAGCTGCCGGATATTTTCAACCAGCTTCGCCGTAAGGTGATTGTCTTGGCGGACAACAAGAATGCCTTTCTTCGTTACGACGTTTTGTCCTGTTACCATACCCGGTTTCAGATGTTCGACTTTTATTTCTTTTTCAACCAGCTTCGGACCCTTTTTTCCGTCAGGATCATAAGTTATGGTATCGCTGCTTTTGAGCTGATCTTCCTCTTCATTTTCTTCTTCAACTGCCGGTGAAGCATTTCCTGAAGTTTTCTGATAAGTTTGAATTATTAAGTCATACTTTACCGGATTGAGAGCAGGACAGTTTTTCTGCTTCCAAATTTCTTGAAATGCCTGAAAAACATCGTAATCGAACCATTTAATCCTTTTAAAAATAAGATTGATGGCTTTTTCGCGGCGGCTTTTGGTTGCCATGGCAGTTTGAATTACTTCTCCATGCTCTTGCAGAGTCTTGTGAAAATCAGGTGTAAGTCCGTATGTGTGAAATACATAACTGAGAGCAATCTTTATAATTTGTGAAGATTTACTGAGCTGGCTGCCGGGCACACCGTTGGGCAGACCGCTTCCGTCGAAATTTTCCCAAAGCTGGGATATTATTCTTGCATGGGGCTGATAACTCTTCTGACTAAGAAGCACATCGAGCAGTTCATTGTACTTTTCAAAAAAATCTATTGATTCTTCAACATCTTCTATGTCGTATGGTTCTACTAAAACAAATTTCTCGGGAAGGCAGCGAAGAACTAACTGGTAAAGAAATATTGATTCTGTTATGATTTTCTTGCTTTCTTCGTCTGTTTTTATCAGATCAGCCGTGGATTTTGCAATTAAGGATATATAGCGGAAAGGATTTACAAAAAAATATTTTTCACGTTTATTAATAAGACCTGAGATAACGCGTATAGTATCGGGATAAAGCTCCATGAACGAATCCATAATACCGCTAATTCGGTCGTTCAGATTTTTCACTTCGTTTGAGAGCTTTCTTGATTTCAGATTACTTTTGTAATTTTCAAATGCAGAAAGAACAGCCTGCTGAAACTCGTTGTCGCCGGCTGCTGCTGATAGAACAAAGAACACAAGCCTGGAGTCAACACAATTTTTTACATCTGTGGAATCGGTTTTTTCGCTGATTATGACAGGTATTGTTTTGCTGTTTAGTTTTTGAGTTCTGCTTAAAAATTCATAACATTTTCCTTCGCGGCGGTCAAAATATATAACTATATCCACTGAAGTGCCTGATTGAAATTTCTGAATTGCATAGCTGTGGTTATCTGCTTCTAATATTTCAAAGCCGTCGAGTATCTTTTGCCGTTCTTTGCTGAGCTTGTTTTTTTCGATATTGACCAGCAGAAGTTTCGTATTATGTTTTTTCTTAAGCGGCTTGTTATTTTCTTCTTTATTTAGCATTTTTATGTTTTTAACAAGAAAATTTAAGATAATATTAAAATCTTTCTTATTTTTACAAAATACAAATAAATGAATATTTTACAAAATACAAATAAATGAATTTAATCAGACAGATGTTGACTTAATAAAATATTTTTATTTTATTCTAATTTAATCACGGAAAAATGAAATGTACCTGATAGACCAGAGAACAAAGAAGATAATGGAAAACTGCAAAAAAAATGCACGGCAGGCAGGGCTGAAATTCGATGAAGAGAGCCTGGAGTATATTGTAACCAACAAAGACTTGCTGGAGCTTTCTCCCAAAGTGATGATCCCCACGCTGTATGATTACTGGGTGCATGATGTGGAGGTACTCAAAGAGTACGGTAAATACAAGCTTTATCCTACCAATCCGTATGAAACCGTTATTAATTCCCGCCCGGCTATTTCTTTTTATAATGATAATAATCCTGACTGGCTGAATACAATGATTTTCTATCATGTGCTGGGGCATGTCGATTTTTTTCAAAATAATATTTTATTTGAACATACTTGGAACGATGATTTTGTCGGGCAGGCTCTGGCAGACAAAAGACTGACAGCCAATTTGCGCAGCGAGCACGGCCGCTGGGTGGACTATATTATTGAGTTCAGCAGAAGCATTGACAATATCAGCGGATATTTTCGAAAAATTTCAGAAGTTCAATTCCCCGCGGAAAAAAATGCCTCCCCGAAACTTGCATATTATTTCGGAGAATTTCTCCAGAACTTAAAAAAAGTCCGCCCCCATGAAATTTTCAATGAAGCCGCACGCTTCAATGAGATTACAGAAAGTAATCCGGATGTTGCCGAATCGCTGTTTTTCTCGGATATTAAAGGCAGATATCCCGAATTTGAAGCTTTTTTTGAAAAGTACAGTGATAAGAAGAAAAAAAAGGAACATATTGATTTGATGGAATTTATCAGGGATAATTCGCCATTCTTAGAATCTGAAAAAAATGCATGGATGAAATCCGTTATGACCATCATACACAATACTTCTCTGTATTTTGCTCCCCAGATACGCTCAAAGATTGTCAATGAAGGCTGGGCAAGCTATTGGCACGATAAACTTTTCCGGGAAGATAAAATGATAAGCAAGCATGAGAGCGCTTATGCTAAGACTAATGCCGGTGTAACTTCCATCAGCCGGGTCGGACTGAATCCTTATGCAATCGGTCTCAGGCTGATACAGTACGTTGAAGAACTTGCTGAAAAAGGCAAGCTGCGCTATTATTTTCAGAGGAATCCCGATATTTTGTTCAGAAAAAATTTCGATATGAAAACGGGAAAAGGAAAAGAGGCTATCTTTGCACTGCGCTCTAATTTTTCCGATTTTATGCTGATAAATACATTCCTAGACCAGGATTTCGTAGATATGCACAAGCTGTTTGTGGTCGGACAAAGACTTAATTCACAGCGCGGGACTGTTGAATATTACGTAAAAAGCCGGAAAGCTGAGGATTATAAAAGAATGCTTCTCGATTCGCTTTACCATCCTCCGGTAATTAATGTTGATATGGAAAAAACCACTGAAAAAACTCTTTATCTGAAGCATGAATTTGAAGACAAGCAGCTTATTAAGCAGTTTGTACCGGATGTGATGTTAGGACTGGAATATTTATGGGGCGGAGAGGTAAAACTCGAGACAGTGGAGATAATGGTGTCTAAACCGAAAAAACCCGGAGACAAGCCGGCGCGTTCATACAGAAAAGTTATTTACACTACTTCGCAAAGAAAAACAACTAAGAAGGCTGTATAAGCGGCTCAGGGTTTTCTGAAAAGTGAATCCGAAAGACTGACATCCAGCTTTATTGTGCTGAAATTTATTTCGTTTACTTTTTTTCCGTCGATGTATGTTACTATTGTCTTTGGCAGTTTGATACCCTTAAAGTCAGTAATGTTTTTGTAATATGTTTCAGTAAGTGTTTTCCTGCCTCTCTGAAAAGACTCATTGAGGCTTTTTATGTGAAAATAAGTTTCTGCATCTATGTAAAAATAAACAGCAGCCCCGCCTTTACTAATGTATTTCAGCTTGTATGCATCTTTTCCGTTTACTTTTTCTTTGCCCTCAAGATAAATTTTAGAGCCTTTTTTATTGTAATTTACAAGGGGGCTGCTCAAAAACCCTGACTGTGCTTTCATTTTCAAAAGCATTTCCTCGGGCATATCGTAAACCATGTCTTTCAAGCCCGCGGGCGGGATATACCATCCCTTGTTTCCGTCAAAGCCCTGTACAAGCTGCATGTCGTCAAAAGTCATTTCAGAGCGTATCATGTCAGGAGCTTTGAACCATACTTTCATTTCGACCGTTTCTCTGAGAGTTTCCGCATATCCTTCCAAAACGGCTGTGCGAAGTTCTTCGATTTTTTTATATCCGTGAGCAGATATGCACTTACGGATTAGTTCATCGGTATCCATTGCCGTTGAAACCGAGTAAAACAGAAACGTCATGCAGACTGTTAATACTTTTAAAATCATATTATTGATATAAATGATTTGTTTTAAATCAGAAAATAGTTCTTTTAGTATCGGATATGGCTGTATCAAAAAAATATTATTATCCTTCAAGTACCTGACACATAATCTATGCCTGCCGTTTTTTAAAATAATAATCGCTGAGTCAACTTCCATAAGCTCCTCAGGCGTTATTGCAAGACAATAAAAGACAAAATATTCCCCCCTTATATATAGGAAGGGGGGGTAGGGGGATCTTCTTTTTCTGTCTCTTGATACAGCCTTATCTTAATAAAAATTACTCCAAAACAGGCTTGTCAAAAAGTGAATCATCGAGTTCCACATTGAATTCAAATTTCTCAAAAATGTAGATCATCACAACCTGTCCGTGGAACTTTACTTCAATTGCATGAGGTATTAAAATTCCGTTTTCGCGGCTGTAATTCTTCTGATAAAACTCAAGTGGTACTTCCTGTCCCTGAATTTCTCTGGTTCCTTCTGTTTTGACGACTACATATTCTTTAGTATCAACGTAAATAATTCTTTCTTCTCCGTCTTCGATTACTTTCAGCTTATAAACATCTTTTTCGTCAACCATATCTTCCGTCAGATATTTTATTTCAATTCCTTTTTCTTTGTAATTTTCAAGGTTTGATTCCAAAACATCCACTTGATTCTTTAACTGTTCTATCTGCTCTTCATCCAATTCTTCTTCGATAGGTTCTTTACCCATGTTGCTTACTACCCAAGCTTCTTCGCCGTTGTATGTCTGTACTGTTTTTTGTCCGGTGATGCCGATTATCTGTTCCATTCTGTACATATCGGGTCTTTTAAAATACATTTTCATCTCCATTTCGTTTCCCTGCATTGGCTGCATCAAAGTAACGTCGAGCTTGTAGCTTTTAATATCGTCGAGATTTGTTCCTTCTACACGCTTCTCTACGATTTTATTGACTATCTCATCCACGCCGGGCTGTGCAAAAACGGGCGCCGCAAATAATAAAGCTGTGATTAAAGATAATAGAAATTTCATGTTGTGTCATCCTTTCTTCTTAAAATAAAAAAATATTAAATAAAATTACCGATTTTATTAATAAATTCTCCGGTTTCTCTGTCGGTTAGTCCGGCTTTGGATGCTGCTTCTTCGGGCTTGAGATTCTCTTTGTAAATGAAAGACAGCGCCTTTTGCTCGGGATGTGAAAAACTTATGCTGTTTAAAATATAATCCTCAAAAGCCTCGTAAGCCGCAGGAACATAATGTTTTATTATTTCCGCTATTACTTCTGAGTAAACGCGTATTTCATACTGCGCATGTCTGTCGAGCCTTAGCTTAAGAAAATGGAACAGGTTGTGCAGATCAATTTTCCAGTACCACTCAGTATAAGTTGAGAGGGGCAGGTTAATCCGTGCCAGCTCGCGTGCAATATCTTTTTTTAAAAGTGCTTCATATTCTTCATAGAGAAATGACTGGATTTCTTTCATCTTTCCTGCAATGGATTCGGCATTATCTCCGCTTATTGCTTCTTCACTTCTTCCCTGCTTATTCTGTGAGTTTTGAGTTCTTATCTGTTCAAGTTCCGGTAGATAAAACTCATTTCTCATTTCAGAGTATCTGCCGCTGTATTCGTTAACGCTGGCGGTACGGTGGCGTATCCACTGCCTGGCAACGAAAATCGGGAGTTTAACGTGAAATTTGAACTCTGCCATTTCAAAAGGTGAAGTATGCCTTTGCCGCATTAGATAGCGTATCAAGCCTCTGTCCTGACTGACGCTTTTTGTGCCTTTCCCGTAAGAGACTCTAGCTGCCTGAACGATTGCATCGTCTCCTCCCATTACATCTATCAGCCTCACAAAACCATGGTCGAGGCACTTATATTCTTTTCCGATTATTTCTTCTTTTTTCATTATTCACTTAAATCAAAATAAAAACACAAATTTAATGAAAATATTCTGCAATATCTAAGTTTATAATAAAAATACTTTGTATATTGCAACTAATTTTTTGAAATAACGTAACAAAAACGAGCATGTTTCATAATTTTATATAGACGCTAAAATGAAAGCAAGAGTTACAATCGGTATCATAATTATCATCATCGGAGTGGGAATGATAATTGACAGGCTGGGAGCCTGGAGTTTCGGCGAGGTGATAGGCTCCTGGTGGCCTGTCCTTCTTGTGGTCTTAGGTCTGATGAGCCTGAGAAAGGGTTCATCGTCAATGTCCTTCGGACTTATTTTGACTTTTATCGGATTATTTATCTTGGGCAGCAATCTGGACATCATTCCTTTGGGATTCTGGGATATGTTTTGGCCTCTTCTCCTGATTATCATAGGAATAGCTCTTCTTTCGCGATACTCAGGTTCACGAAGGCAAAGGGCAAAGGATCAGGTAGATATTTTTTCGGTTTTCAGCGGAGCGGAAGAGAAATATACTACCGATGAGTTCAAAGGCGGCAGTGTATTTGCAATGTTCGGCGGGGCTGAACTTGACCTTACCGATTCAATGCTTCCTCCCGAAGGAGCTTCAATGGATGTAACCGTACTTTTCGGCGGCGCTGATATTTATGTTCCTGAAAACTGGATAGTTAAAACAAAAGGACTGCCACTTTTCGGCGGCTGTACAAACAAAACCACTTATGAGCCTGACCCTGACCTCGTATCGCCGGTTTTGGAAGTAAATTATACGGCAATGTTCGGCGGTGTGGAAGTCAGCAACAAAAGAAAAAGCCGTCATTACTCATAGCTGCTTTTTTAAACTATATTTTTTCTAATTACCGGATTTTTTCCTAATAATTCCGTCCTTTAGAACGGAAGGAGGTCTAATTATTTCTGCAGCCATATATTTTCCTGCAATAACATACTTTTTTTTCCGTTAATGAACTGAAGTGTATTAATTATTATTCATCGTTATAAGGAAAAAGAAATGCCTGAACCCAAAGTAGCTCAAAAAGCCCCGTTTGCGCTTGAACTCGAACCGGGAGAATATTGGTGGTGTGCCTGCGGCGAATCAAAAAACCAGCCTTTCTGCGACGGCAGCCACAAAGGTTCTGAGTTTAGACCTAAACAATTTACCGTAGAAACTAAGAAAAAGTATTGGCTGTGCGGCTGTAAAAATACTAAAACACCTGCTTCATGCGACGGTACCCATAAGAATTTATAAAATTCAATAAATTTTTTACAGGTTATTCACCCTCCCCCAAAAAAAATTATGATTAAATACCTGCTCTAATGCCGTGTCTTTGCTTTGAAGAGCAAGTAAGCTGAGAAAGCAAATAAGCTGAGAAAGGCAGTTAACACGAGTGTTATTAATCACTTGTATTCTCGCCAACATTAATTAAAGTGTCGGATGTATTTTATTTCCGGCGCTTTATTATTGATACTTATGAAACATCCATGATAAGGGAAAATCACACAAGGGGATGATTATTGAAGGA
>CAZOBD010000020.1:0-37090 GCA_964577665.1 uncultured Hyphomicrobiales bacterium | reverse complement strand
CGATTTGGGAATGTACTTTTCTTTCAAAACTCTGTTTTGCATTAACTTTAAAATAATCATCCCATAGTGAGATTTTCCCTAATCATAGGTGTTTCATCTGTTTATTTTTTACTTTACCTTCCAGATGTCCAACATCTTCCAGATGTTGGACATCTTTTTCCTCCTGCTGTTAAGTCATTGCGAACTTGTACAAGAAACCTTACGGATTATATCCCTTCCCCAAGAGGGGATTAAGGAGTGTGTTCCTCATACGTGAGATTCTGAAACAATGCTGAAACAAGCTTTCGGCACAGGGACAGAATGACACCAGTGAATTTTTTTTACTATTTCAAAAATAATCATTGCCTCGTTTGTTTTCCCAATTCATGGTTGTTTCCTATGTCAGAATATCTGAAAGCTCAATCATAAACTCACTTATCGGCTTTCTCTTTTCCCATGTTTCCGGAAGAGGCGTAAAAGAAATATTGCTGTCAATTTCCCCAGTCATAACATCGGTTTTTCCGTCGATGAGAGCCTGCACCGACGCCACTCCGAGTCTGCTTGCAAGCGCCCTGTCACGGACAGTTGGCGAGCCTCCCCGCTGGATGTGCCCTAAAATAGTTACTTTAGCGCTGATGTTATATTTTTCTTTCAGAGCTTTCGCGAAATCAGCAGCTACGCCGAACTCGTCGCCTTCACCAACGATTATAATTGTTCTCCGGTTCTTTCCCTGCTCGATGATTTTTTCGTACAGCCTAGGAATATCGGTAATGGTTTCGGGAACAGCTATGTATTCCGCTCCGCAGGCAATGCCGACGTCCATTGCGATAAAGCCGGCGTGGCGCCCCATGACTTCAATCAAAAACACTCTGCCATGCGAATAAGCCGTATCGCGGATTTTATCTATGGCTTCTGCCGCTGTATTAACGGCAGTGTCATATCCTATTGTAAAATCAGTGCCAAAAAGGTCGTTGTCTATTGTACCCGGTGTACCGACAATGGGGATGCCGTGCTCCTGCCATAGTGCATGAGCGCCGTGAAAAGTGCCTTCGCCTCCGCAGGCAACAATGCCTTCAATCTCTTTTTCGCGCAGTTTTGAGGCAGCTTTTGCCCTGCCTTCTCTTTCCATAAACTCCGGGCAGCGGCTGGTTCTAAGCACAGTGCCGCCCAGAGAGATGATGTTTGCGGTTTCTTTTCTGCCCAATTTTATAAAATCGCCTTTTATCATTCCCTCGTAACCGCCTCTTATGCCGTAAACAATCAAGCCCTTTGCCAGCCCTGCGCGGACTACGGCGCGTATATGCGGGTTCATCCCGGGTGAGTCGCCCCCGCTTGTAAAAAGCGCAATTCTTTTCATATTAATCTTCTCTGTCTCAACAATTGTCAATCTTTTCTTTGTCAACAATTGTAAACATAAAAAAAATAAGGCAGTATAAAAAATATTTTCTTAAACACTTTCAAAGAACAAGCCGCCGGCTTCCTTTACAGATGGACAACATTTTGGAAATCTCAGCCGGCTTTGCTCTTATGTAGTTTATTCTCTATGCGTTTTTCCTAAAAGTGCAGACAATTTTAAACAAATTTACACTATTTCTTACACTTATGCAGCCTATTTACTCCAAATATTAACAACATATATACTGCTTATAGCTTTTTAAGGAGAATCTGTGTAAGAAGTTAATTTTTCTCAAAAAAATTAGAAAATCGCGGCATCCCCTTTGAAAGCGGCATTTTTTTATTTGCAGGCATTAGAAAATTGAGTATATTGAAAAAAAGGGGTAATTATTATTGTGTTTTGAAAGCAGAAAATGAAACTGACAAGCATAAAATTCGGCAATTTCAAAAGTTTTAAGAGGCTTGAACTCGAACTCGGCAGCTTCAACGTGCTGATAGGAGCAAATTCTGCCGGCAAGTCCAATTTTCTACAGGCACTCAGCTTTTTGCGGGATATTGCCTCCAAGGGGCTCGAAAATGCCGTTTCCCTTCAGGGAGGAGCTTCGTATCTGAGAAATATGAACCTTTCCGAAGGAGAAAACATAATTGATTTTGAGATATGCGCCGAACCCGACAAAGTATTCAAATGTGAGCATTTATCTGATGATAAGCATTATTTTTTTGAGATATACCGCCTCAAATTTGAGTTTTCTCTGAAACTGCATAAAAACGGCGGCACCCCCGAAATAAAAAGAGATAGGATCGTACAGTATTTCCGGACATACAGTAAAGACAAATCGGGGACATTACCGCGAAAAGAGCTGTTTGATTCTTCTTTCATGGTAGAGAAATACGGTATTGATTTCAAAATTGAGTTTGGGGAAAATATCAGAGAGCTTATTAAGGAAGAAGACCTGCTTGAATCATTTTTCGTCGGTTACAAAAGTCTTTTCAAGGAAAGGAAACTTCTCAACGAAACACATCTTCAGAAATCTCTTATGCTGGAAACACATCTTTATTTTCTGCCCCATGTGGAGAACATCAAATATGATTTTTCGGATATTATCATTTATGATTTCGACCCTTCCCTTCCGAAAAAAGCTGCCTCTATAGCCGCAAAATCAGAGCTGGAGGAAAGCGGAGAGAATCTTGCCGTAGTGCTTCGCAATATCCTTTCCGATTCTGAAAAGCGCCGTATGTTTTTCAATATTTTGAAAGAAGCCCTGCCGTTCATCGAGGACGTTAAGGTAGAGCAGTACATAGACAAGTACCTTCTTATTACGTTCAGAGAAAAGTGGTCGGGCGGCAGGTTCATGCCTCCTTTTATGATGTCAGAAGGAACGATTTTTATTATGGATATTATCATAGCTCTTTATTTCGAGAAAAAAAGCATTGTGATTTTCGAAGAGCCGGAAAGACGCATACATCCTTTCCTCCTTTCCAGAATAATAGACATGATGCACGATGCCTCCCGGCACAAGCAGATATTCATCAGTACGCACAATCCCGAAATCGTTAAAAATGCCGACCCAAACAGCATTGTTCTTATTTCGAGAGATAAAAACGGTTTTTCCAAAGCAGAAAAACCTTTGAAACACAAAGAAATACAAACATTTTTGAATAACGAAATCGGCATTGACGAACTTTATGTGCAGAACCTCCTCGAAAAACCGGAAGAGACCCCACCCCGGCCCTCCTAAACCGGAAGAGACCCCACCCCGGCCCTCCTATTTAAAATATTTTAAAAACAGGAAAGAGATTAAGAATGTAGTTCCCTCCCTTTTGGGGAGGGTTAGGGTGGGGTTTTAAATAAACAGATGAAATAAACAAACAATCATATAATTATATCCCATTTCTAAAAAACAAGAACCATTCTTTTTTACCTTCCCGCCTTTTTTGCTTAAATTTGCTTTATAATCTTATTCATTTTTAAAAGGAATAACATGCCGGAAAAAGATGTGTATATGCCAAATAAAACAAAAACCATAATTTTTATTAATTTAATGCTTCTTGTTGTATCTCTGTCAGTCTCTGCCAAAGAAATAGACTGGATAAAAACAAATTTCAATGGTGAGAAAGGTATGAACTATGAGAACAATGAGTATAATTTGTTTATTTCTCCGGATTCAAGAAATATGTTTTTAATAGATCATTTCATTAAAAAAGTAAATATTACAGACGGCAATATTGAGAAGATAATTGATACGCGCGGCAGATATCACTTTGTTCATCCCGATAAAAACCTTATAGCATATTTTTATATTCAAAGCGAAGAAAAATATACGGTTTACATAACCAATTCAGAGGGTGATATTCTTCATGAAATAGAACCTTATGATCCCATTTCTGAGGAATTGTTTCATCCTTTTGTTATTTATCTTGATAAAAATGCCGAAAAACTTATTCTTCACGGAGAGAATATTTTGATATACGATGTAGAGTCCGGAAGCCTTTTGAAAGCAATAGAACTTTCCAATGAAGAATACGTTTCTGATATTTGTATGAAGAAGAATTTGTTTGCATACTTCGACGAAGATTTTGCAAATGATACTCTCCTAAGGATAATCAATCTGGAAACGCTTGAAATTGATGGACATACACTTGAAGAAGCTTCATATTCATTTTTTGGATTTTTTAGATTCTCCCCGGAAGGTAAATCCATTCTGCTAAGTACTTATGGACATTTAGAGATATATAATATAGAAAACCGGGAAATTACCGGATATGCGGATAATTGCTGGGGTGCAGTGAAAGATCTGCGTATTTCAGAGCAAGACAAATACTTAGCCTTCCCCATTGATGTACCTCCATCAGAGCCTGTCAGGCAGATAAGACTGGCTGACCTTGAAAATAAAAACAACTCGAAATATATAGATTTGAAATTAGTTGACAACCCCGCCGCTGTGAGGATCACTCCCGACTTAAAACATCTTATTGTAATCGATCTAAATGGATTATCAGAGCTTTAGAATATAGAAAGCGGAGAATTTGTTCGGACACTTACTCATCCTTTCTTTTCATGGTACCCAAAGGCATCAACTGACGGAAAATATTTCACAGTTATTTCTAACCCTAATTTATACCCTTATTTGTATCTGATGGAAGGTAAAACGGGCAATGCACTGGCAAAGGCTTATATGGACCAGACGGTAAATGACATACAAAAATGCGGAAATGACGTTCTTTCAGCATTTTTCCATAACGACAGCGTTAAAATAATGTCTGCAAATACTCTTGGCATCATTAGAAAATTTCCGATTCTGCTTAGAGAAAAGCATTATGATGAGATGTATTCTATCAAGTTTTCTGATGACTGCAGCAGACTGCTTTATATTACCTCCAGCATAAAGGTAGATGGGCCTGTGGAATTCAATCAGATTATCATACAGGACGCTCAGTCTGGAAATTACATAAGCGATATTGCGTTTGATCATGGTAAAGTAACTTCTGCTTTTTTTCTAAATAATAACGAAGTGGCAGTAATCCATAATGGTGAAACTTCAAGTGAAATGTACGATAAAATAATGAAGATTTGGAATTTACAATCCGGCAAGATTGACTCTCTTTTTGAATATGGAACTCCATGTGCATCCATCGGCGATATTTACAGTTATACTGAAGATAAAAATTACTTTTTATCCGGCAGTAATGTTTTAGATTTTAACACAGGTGAGATAATTGCTAAGCTTCAACCTGAAAGCTGTTTCCAACATTTTTTCAATAGAGACGGAAGCAGAGTCTTTTCAAATACTGATACAACTTTTACAATTTGGGATATCAACAATGAAGATGTTGTTTACAGCTATAACATCAATAATAAAAAGATTTACACCGATTTAGTAAACAAAGATATTTATAGAATAACCGCTTCAGACAACAAAGAGTTGATAGTCAGCCAATACACTATAGATGTTTTGATAAAATGGAACAGCGACAGAATTACCGGAGTAAATGAATCTGAGAATTTTTCAATAGAAACCGGATTCAAAGCTTACCCTAATCCATTTCAAAACGAGCTGAACATAAGTTCTGAAACTGCTCCAATTAGAATCGAAGAGATTTCTCTGCATAACATTTTCGGAAAAACTCTTTTAAAAATAAGCAATGAAGATATAATAATATCTAATGATAAATGGACAATGAAGACCTCTCATCTGCCCAGGGAGTTTATTATCTTAGGATAAAAACCAAGCAAAAAGATCATATTCTCAAGGTTATTCTTATGAGATAAACATATTGATAGATATTTAAAGAAAGAAATCAGCTTTTTAATTATCAACTCTTTTTCTGCCTGTCTTAAAACAAAAAAGAAATTTTATTATGTAAAATAAAAATTCTATAAAGTAAAAAATGATTTTTATGAAGTAAGCTTTTGTATGCTCAATGTAAGCCTACATAGAACAATTCTGCCTTTACATAGAACAATTTCCTCTTTACATTAAACGATTCTATCCTTACATAAAACAATTCTGCCTTTACATAAAACAATTCTACCTTTACATTATACAATTCTACCTTTACATTAAGCTATTTTAAATCAAATTTATCTGTATAAAATAATTGGAAAACCGTGAAACAAGCTTCAATACCTTCAATATATCTTTGTAAAACATTTTAACACTGATTAATTGATAAATATTCTCAAGGAAAATTCGTATCTTTATATGAAATAATTCGAGAAAAAAACAGTGCTGAATCAAAAAAAGCGAAATATAAACGAAAAGAAATTCGGAAATTGGAAAGACAATCAGGACGGCTTCAGAAAATATTATTATGAGGTTTCCGGTAAACAGGGATGGACGGCAAAATATGTGAAAGAAGTTGATAAAAATGAAGTTA
Source organism: uncultured Hyphomicrobiales bacterium (assembly GCA_964577665.1). GTDB lineage: Bacteria > Bacteroidota > Ignavibacteria > Kapaibacteriales > UBA2268 > CAYVTD01. The sequence continues at coordinate 30,838 of CAZOBD010000020.1, read as the reverse complement.
CTTTGAAATTTTATCAGGAAATATACAACGAAAATGGCATTTTAGTGGAAATTCATGAAAAATATCCCGAAGATAAGGGGCATAAGGAGGTATAAATGCTTATCAAGAAAGAAGATGTATTTACAAAGCTAAGGGATTATCTGAATCACAGCATTTCCCTCAGTCAGTTGGTTGACTGGGCTGAAAATGCTATGATGGAAGGCGAATTTGAAAGCCGTGATTTTGATGTTATAAGGGATATTGTCTCCCGGCTGGGTTTAGCCGACATAAAAGCATTCGGTCTGCAATGGGAGGAATGCGAAAAATTACTGAATAAACTCGGCTATAAAGTAAAGCTGAACTTTGAATATGCTTAAAAAATCTAATTTACAGAAGCTTTAAAGAAGTTTACTTTAGAATGGAATAGAAAAATAAATAATTTCAACCATGCTTAAGAAAAGTGATAAAAAATTGTGCAAAGTCTATTCTACAATATTTATTCTCAGTTGTATTCTATAGTTGAAAAACGGAGTTTTGATTATGATAACACTTGACTTTGATGAGAAAACTGAGAGGCGCTTCAATAAATTACTGAGTCTGCACGGCAGAAATTACGGAAAATTAGTTAATTCATTGTACGATTACCGGGTTAATGAATTAAAAAAAGGCATTCGCAGCATCGAGCTGGACATTACTGCTTATGAAAAAAAATATAATATGAAATCCTCGGACTTCTATACAAAATATGAAAGCGGAGATTTCGGCGACGAAAGCCATAAGAACGATTTCATGATATGGAGCAGCGAATACGAAAGCTTTTTGGAATTTCAAAATGAACTAAATCAACTGCAATGATTTCAGAGTACTTTAAGGATTTTACACAAATTGTTTCAGAGCAGGATTTCATAGAAAGTTCTGAAATTCGAACAAGAAAACTTAATGATTTCTTGGGAGTTATTGAAGCAAAAATAGTCTTTGAAACAGGTATTCTGCATGTTTTAGAAGTAATTATTTTTTCTGATAATAAAACGAATAAAAAGAAATATAAATATCACTTTCAGAAACTTGATAATTCTCTTATTTTTCGTTATGATAATGCACCACATCACCATAATTCAGCTTCCTTTCCACACCACAAGCACTTTAAATCAGAAATATTTGAAAGCAGGGAACCAGATATTTCACAAATTCTTTCAGAAATAAAAACGATGTTGTAACTTTCCCTCAATCCTAAGCTGTCCTTGGGATTGCAATTTTCTCGAGAAGTTAAACTTCCTTTGATAATTTTTTTACCAAGCACAGCTTAGTAAGGAGATGAAAAAAAATTTTAAGCATCTCAATTAATATATTTATTAAAATTTCGTATATTAAAATAACAGAACAATATTATTAAATAAGTAAAATATTTATATGAAAACATTTGATTATCTTGTCTGGAAAGAAGGGAAATATTATGTTTCCCAGTGCATAAACATTGATGTAAGCTCTTTTGGAGAAACAATTGAAGAAGCTGTTTTAAACCTAAAGGAAGCCGTTGAACTTTATTTTGAAGATGAAGACAAGGAGCTGCACAATATCGATCAGATAATTCTCGGAAGGGAATCAATAAATGTCTAAGCTATTCTCAAGCAATGATATTATAGAGATATTATCATTATTGGGATTTAATTATATTTCCCAAAAAGGTTCACATGGAAAATTTAAAAACATCGCAGGCAGAATTGTAATGCTTCCCATGAATAAAAAAGAAATTCCGGCAGGTACTTTTTCAAGCATTTTAAGGCAGATGAAAATAACTAAGAAAGAGTTTCTTAATCTTAAAAATGAAAAGTGAAGAAAGATACCATTATTAGAGTAAACGAATAAGCTCATAATTCTATCTCATTTTTACAAACATAAACCATTCTTTTTTACCTCCCGACTTTTTGCTTAAATTTGCTTTATTGATTACTATTATTTGAAAAAAGGAAAAATATGTTAGTAAAAGAGTTAATCGAGCCGAAAAGCATAATAGTTGCAGGCGCTTCCAACGAAGAAACCAAGCCCGGAGGCAAACTGCTTAAGAATTTACTCGCCGCCGGCTTTAAAGGAGAAATATTCGCCGTAAATCCAAAAGAAAGCGAAGTGCAGGGCGTGAAATGCTATAAATCCGTAACGGAAGCTCCCGCCGCCGATCTCGCCATCATTGCCATAGCTTCAAAATATATTCTTCAGACAGTTAAGGATTTAATTTCAAAAGGCACAAAAGCTTTTATCATATTATCCGCCGGTTTTTCCGAAACTGGAGAAGAAGGAAGAAAGCTCGAAGAAGAAGTATCCGAATTGATTGAAAAAGCTAAAGGAAGCCTCATCGGACCGAACTGCATCGGCGTTTTAAATACTCACTATGCAGGGGTTTTCGCCGGACCTATTCCAAAGCTTGACCCAATGGGAATTGATTTCGTTTCGGGATCGGGTGCTACGGCTGTGTTCATAACTGAAGCCGCCATGCCCATGGGATTAACTTTTTCAAGCATTTTTTCAGTGGGAAACAGCGCCCAGACAGGAGTAGAAGAAGTATTGGAATACTGGGACGAAACTTTCAATCCCGATACAAGCTCAAAAATCAAGATGATATATCTCGAGAGCATCTCAAAACCCGATAAACTGCTCAGACATGCCTCCTCTCTTATAAAGAAGGGCTGCCGGATTGCAGCAATAAAATCCGGCACAACCGAATCAGGCTCGAGGGCGGCATCTTCGCACACGGGTGCTCTTGCCGGCTCAGACGGGGCAGTTGAAGCTCTTTTCAAAAAAGCCGGTATTGTGCGCTGTTTCAGCAAGGAGGAGCTTCTTTACACAGCGGGCATTTTTGCACATAAGACGTTAACAGGAAACAGAATAGCCGTTATCACCCACGCGGGCGGTCCCGGCGTTATGCTGACGGACACCCTCGACCAAAACGGTATGCAGGTGCCCCGCATAGAAGGAAAAGATGCCGACGAACTGCTTTCAAAGCTCTTTCACGGCTCTTCTGTTGCAAATCCGATTGATTTTCTTGCTACAGGCAATGCAGAACAGCTCGGGAATATTCTTGATTACGTCGATAATAAATTTGATAATATTGACGCTTCGGTTGTAATTTTCGGCACTCCGGGCCTTTTCGATGTAAAACCTGTATATGATGTTCTTAATGAAAAGATGAAGACATCCAAGAAGCCCATTTTCCCTGTACTGCCTTCCATCGTTCAGGTGAAAGACGCAGTCGAATGGTTCATTTCGCAGGGCAGAATTAATTTCATGGAAGAAGTAAACCTCGGCAGAGCTTTGGCAAAAGTATGGCAGACTCCGAAACCTGCAGCAGTGGAGCCTTTGCCTTCCATCGATTCAGTATCAATAAGAAAAATCATATCTTCAGCCGAAGACGGCTATATGAAACCGGCAGATGCGCGTGTTCTTTTTGCGGCAGCAGGCATAGAAATGGTTCCCGAAGAAAGCGTGTTTTCAAAAGAGGATGCCGAAAAAGCAGCCGAAAGCATTGGATATCCACTCGTTATGAAAGTGATAGGACCCGTTCATAAAACCGATGTCGGGGGCGTCAAGCTGAATATTAAAACTAAAGAAGAAGCCGCTTTAGTGTATGACGAAATGATGAGAATTGAAGGCGCAGAAGGCGTGCTAATGCAGAAAATGATTGACAAAGGTCTTGAAATTTTCATCGGAGCAAAGCGGGAAGAGAACTACGGTCATCTGATATTATGCGGACTCGGCGGTCTTTTCGTAGAAGCTTTGAAAGATGTTTCCACGGGGCTTGCCCCTCTGAACAAAAACGAAGCTCTATCCATGATAAAATCCCTTCGCTCGTATAAAATAATCGAAGGAGTCCGCGGACAGCAGGGAGCCGACATAGAAAAATTTGCCGGTATAATGACAAAACTCTCATCGCTGCTTATGGCTGCGCCGGAAATTGCCGAACTCGATATAAATCCCTTGATAGCAAAAGGCAGCGAGATTACTGCGGTGGATTACAGGATAAGGGTGGAAAGGTGATAAAAAACCTACTCTTTTTTTAAATACTGTTTTTCAAATATTTGTTAATTTACCTTAGTTATAAAATAGTTTCGGATATAATTAGTTTCTTATATATTAAGCTGCTTGCGACAATTATTATTTTTTATTTTTGGAGACAATATGGCGAAAACAAAAGCAAAAAAGAAGGAATCAGATAAATTAATCACAATAGGCAGAATACTAAATAATGAGGTAAAAACTGTCAAAGTAGAGTATGACGGTAAAGAACAGGAGCTAAAATTAAACTGTCCTTTCGACACCCGCAATTACAGCAAGGATGAAGTGCTCGAGGCATACCGCACAATAAATCTCGGCAGAAAGCTCGACCACAAAGCATCTCTTTATGTAAAGATGAATAAGGGCTGGAGCTATCATGCACCTTTCGGAGGTCACGACGGAATTCAGTATGCCATGGGCAAAATTTTCAGACCCAATAAAGATTTCCTTTTTCCATATTACAGGGATACGCTGACTACTCTTTCCGCGGGCCTCACTCTGGAAGAGATGATGCTCAACGGTCTTAGCAAGGACGCCGATGTTGCAGGCGGCGGCAGACACATGAGCAATCATTTTGCAAAACCCGAGATCGGAATACAAAATGTTTCATCATGCACGGGCAACCATTCACAGCATGCAGCCGGAGTGGCAAGAGCCATAAAAAAATACGGCGGGGACGAGATAGCTATTTATTCGGGAGGGGAGTCAGCCTGTTCGGAAGGTTACTTCTGGGAAGCTCTGAACTGTGCAACTCTTGAAATACTGCCGCTTATGTTCGTTGTGCAGAATAACAAATACGGTATTTCCGTGCCGATTTACCAGCAGACTGCAAACGCAATAATTTCCGAGAATTATACTGGAATGAAAAATCTGAAAATAATGAACTGCAACGGCCGCTGCCCGTTCAATTCCATTAATACTTTACGTCAGGCTCAGGAATGGATACTTGCAGGCAAGGGACCCGTGCTTGTTCATGCAGACTGCGACAGAATGGGCGCTCATTCAAACTCGGACCCTCACCAGCTCTACCGCACGCAGGAAGAAATAGATGAAGCAGCTACCCGCGATCCTATGCTTCAGCTTAGATACATTATTATAAATGACGGTATAGCCTCTGAGGAAGAAATAGAGGAAATTGAAAAAGAAAACCAGCAGCTTATTTTTGATACTGCCGATAAAGTGGAGGAAATGGACGATCCCAAGGGTGAATCTTACAAAGAATTTATCATACCCGAGCCTTATGCAAAAAAAGACGGCGATACCGAAAAAGAAGCTCCCGAAGATGCGGAAAAAGTGCCTTATCTTCAGGGAATAAACAGAGCTATGAAAGAAGAGTTCCGCCGCAATTCCAATACTTTTCTTTGGGGGCAGGACGTGGCTTCCAAAGAAAAACAGGGAGTTTTCAATGTGAACAAAGGGATGCTTGACGAATTTGGTGCTGACAGGATTTTTAATTCGCCTATTGCCGAGAATAATATAGTAGGTACGGCAAACGGATTCAGCCGGTACCGCAAAGATATTTGGGTAGTGATAGAAGGCGCCGAGTTTGCCGACTATTTTTGGCCCGCCATGGATCAGCTGGTTGAGCATTCTCACGAGTACTGGCGCACTAAGGGGCAGTTTGCACCAAATGTAGTTATACGATTAGCCAGCGGAGGATATATTCAGGGCGGTTTATACCACAGTCAGAATCTTGAAGGAACTTTTACCACTCTGCCCGGTTTGAGGATAGTAAGTCCCGCCTTTTCCGATGATGCTTACGGCTTGATGAGAAATGCCCTCCGCTCTGAAGGAGTAACCATGTATCTCGAGCCTAAATCCCTGTACAATTTCAAGCAGGCTTCTACACCCCTTCCTCCTGAAGACCATACGGTTCCTTTCGGAAAAGCCCGCAGAAGACGTGAAGGCAGCGATGCAACAATAGTTGCATACGGCACAGGACTGCATTTAAGCCTTCTTGCAGCAAAAGATTTGGAAAAAGAGGACATATCGGTTGAAATTATTGATTTGCGTTCTCTTATCCCTTGGGATAAAGAGATGGTTCTCGATGCAGTAAAGAAGACCGGCAGAGTAGTTGTGGTGCACGAGGACAAAAAAACGGGAGGTTTCGGCGGGGAGATAGCATCTACAATCGCCGAAGAAGCTTTTAACTATCTTGATGCGCCTGTCGGAAGACTCGGTTCTAAGGATACACCTGTCGGATTTGCAAAAAGTCTTGAGGATGCAATTCTTTTGAATAAAGATGATGTTGCCGAAGCCATAAGAAAAACTGTCAGGTTTTAGGCGTCAGAAAAATCTTTCTGTGTGAAAGAAAATACACAGTCGCCGGGGAGATAAAATTCTGTAAGATTGTGTGTAATAAACTTGACACTATGAAGAAATTTAAATACAAATTTCAAAAAGTATGTTTTTTTGGGAAATCTTGCATTTTAATTAAATAATCTTCATTGTATTTTCAAGTGGTCTATACTATATTTGTAATCTGAGAGACAAGGGTAAAGAAAAAATGCGCCCGTAGCTCAATAGGATAGAGTGTTGGATTCCGGTTCCAAAGGCTGGGGGTTCGATTCCCTTCGGGCGCGCATATTTTTTAAATGTAAGTAATATAAAGGACATAGAAAGAAAAAATGAAATTCAAAGGAAGAAAAGAGGATTACGATACCGGCAGTGAGCAGCAGGGTTTTGAGGAGAAAAAAGAGAAAATAACAGATGACCTGCCGGGCTTTATTGAAAGGAACGGCAAGAAAGTAGCCTATATATCACTTGGAGTTATAGCCGCAACCGTTATATTTTTTCTGTTAAAAAGCAATATTCAGGAAAGCAATGAAGAAGCCAGACAAGAATCGGCTCTTGCCCTTTCCAGAGTTTTGCCTTTCTATCAGTACGGCGACTACCAAAAAGCACTGAACGGCGATCCGACAGTTCGAGTAAGAGGCGAAGAAATAATAGGACTTACAGATATTGTTAACAAGTATGAAGGAACCGGCGCAGGAAAAGCCTCAGCCCTTTATGCGGGAAATATTTTCCTGAATCTTGACAGCCTCAGCGAGGCAAAAAAATATTTTAATATTGCTTCCGGCTCCGATTCCCCTACTGTTGTTGAAGGAGCTTATGCAGGTTTAGGCGCAGTATTGCAGGCAGAAGGAAAATACGAAGAGGCAGCCGCCGCTTTTGAAAAAGCTTATAAAAAGGCTGTTTCAGACAATGCAAAGAGCAGATATAAATATTATGCGGCAGTCTGCTGGGAAAAAGCAGGCAGTAAAGAAAAAGCAGCGGAGATTTTCAGCGATATAGTTGTAGAGCATGAGTTTAGCGAATTTGCCTCTTTGGCAAAGCAGGATGTCAAGCGTCTTGGCATAGAAATTAAATAAAGTGTCTTGGCATAGAAATTGAATAAAATTGTTCTTTGAACGGGAAACTATTGGTTTTTTGAATAAAATTAAATGGAATAAATTAATAATAGATATCAATAATCAGAATCTAAATTATAAAATAAATGTTTTTTACATATTAACTATTTTTTTGGAGGTTTTATGCTACGTTTGTTTCGATTAAGTATTTTACTGGCTTTCTTCGGTATTCTTGCCGCCGGCGAGAATATAGCCCAGACGCCGGTATATATGGCGGGACGTATTGCTCCCGGCGAAGTCAGGATATTGGTAAACAATCCCGACTCCCTGTATTATATAAACAGACAGGTGGTTGTTGCCGGTACTATGATCATCGAGCCCGGAACAAAAGTTTACTTTTTTCCGAACGGCAGATTGATTGACTCAACAGGCGGCAGAATTATTGCCGACGGTTTTGCAAATGCTGTTTATAACGAAAGACCCGACGGTATCAATCCGATACAGCCCGGCTCCCGTTTTTACAGCTATGCCGATCCGGAATATTTCCTGTATGAAAGTGCTACGGCACGTACAGTGGATGTAACTACCGTCCGCGATTTGACGGTTCATCCCGAAAAGTACAACCATATTTTTAATGTTATCATCGATACCATGGAAAGAAAGGTCTATGACCTTCAGAATCCGGATGATTTGAATTGGCCCAAGATGCCCGCGGCACCCAATCAGTTCGTAATTCCCATCCCCGGTGATGATAACAAATTTATCGTTCCTTTTGAGCATGCTCTGATGTTCCACACATCACGAATGAATGGCATGCAGTATAAAAATGACATCAACCTTAATCTGAAACCCTGGCTGAGGGTAAACGACAGAAACGTAAACATTGTTAACGAGCAGATACGCTTCATTGGTCAGGTAGAAAACAATTTTTCCAGAGAATGGGGACACATTGTAATTCTTCCCGGCGCAAGAGCCGCTTTTTTCAGAAATGTTAAGTTTGAAGGATTCAGAAAAGACACTACGGTTGATATGTTTCACTATGAAAACAGTTCATTCCCCGGTATGACCGCACAGCAGGTAAAGATGCTGAATGAAGAATTCAGAATGCTTACCACCGGCTCCGGCGGTGCAATTACTACCTACTCTGCAAGAACATGGCTTTTGAACTGCGAATTTGAAAACAACTTTGCAAGATACCGCGGCGGCGCACTTCAGCTTCTTCAGGCTCCCGACGGATTCCCGAAATATCTCATGTATGAAGAAGAAATCGGATATTATCCGCTTGAGAAAAATCCGGCTTTCAGAGAAAGAGACGACGATTACTCTTGGATTAACAGAAAAGTTTTAAGAATTGACAATATTGACGAGCCTACTCCCGAGCCTTACCTGGGCCCCGGCGAAGGTGCTTTCGGCAATTTTGACTATTACCGCCAGGCTTATGACGATGCAAGAATTGCCGTATTCTTAGGAAGAATGAGAGGACTGAAATTCTCAGGCAATAAAGTACAGATAGCAAATACGATACAGAAGAGAGTCGGCGGACAGACCATAGTAGGCGACACTACCTATGCCGACTTCCCGATTGAATACGGCGACATGGCTGCCGGCGGCGCTGTTTATATCAGCGGTAAACCCGGCGAAGGCGGAAAAGAAACACAGATTGAAATAGGCTTTGGTATCAATAACAGCATTAATACTATTGAAGGCACAAAAGTATTTCCTTACAAAGATTATTTTGAAGCTGTAGGAAATCAGGCAATTAATTTTCAGGCTTCCAGAGGCAGCGACGGCGCTCGCGGCGGCGCTGTTTACGTAAGCGAATACACATCGCTTATTATCGGCGGCAAGCTGAAATTTAACGAAACCAGAGCTCCTTACATGGAAGATGAAATGACAGGCGCTAATGCAGGTCTTTACTCTATGGGCGGCGCCGTGTTTCATGAAAACACTCTAGGCCGGCTTCAGATTATAGGCGGTCCCTGGAGAGACAGCTACTCCAGACAGTACACAAGCGGCCGTACCCTTACCGAAGAAACAATAGACAATTCCACAGAATTTTATAAAAACAAATCAGGCGCCGGCGGAGCATTATTTGTTGACGGCAACACCGATACAAGACCTTCGCCCATCATCGGCGGTTCCGATGTTTTGATTAAAACCCGCGACATGGGCTTCAACATCAGATTTAATGAAAATCAGGCAATCGCATGGGGCGGCGCTCTCTTTGTAAAAAGAAACTTTTTTATAAATGGTGCAGGCGGTGTCGAATCTGACCAGCTTATCGGTTACGGCGGAAAATATCCCGTAAAATTCGATAATAACACTGCCGGTTACTCAGGCGGCGCTATCGATGTCCGTATTCCCAATGCTTACTCAATCGTTTCCGACAAGCAGCGCGCTGTGGAAATAGTTCGTGCCGCTTTCCGCGAAAACGAAGTAGGCTTTGGCATAGACGAACTTAATAAAAATCAAATAAGAGGCGGCGGCGCTATTTACTCGCTCAGCGCAGACCTCAGCATTGTCAAAGGCGTGGAATTCAGAGAAAATCTTGTTCAAAACGGTAACGGCGGCGCTATCGCAATGATACAGCCGATGACCTCAGCCAAGCGTTTCTTTGTAACTGACCTCGACAAGATATTCCGCGACCAGAACGGTATTGCAGATTCTTACGAATCGTTCAACTATCCTTTTGTATATGACACAATCAATTCTAATTTGAGAGCCGATGCCAATATGCTTACCAGATTCCTCGAAAACGAAGTAACAGCCGAGGATGAGGTAATGAATAATGAAAATTACGGAAACGGAACCGGTACTACCCAGCAGGGCAAAGGCACCGACGTTACATCGGCAAATCTTAAAGGAATCTCATTTGTAGATCACTATCTCGGTTTTGCAGTAGGCCAGTTCGGTACTATTATCAGATTTAGCAGTACCAACGAAGGCTGGAAATGGGAATATAAAAATGCAAATCCGCAGATTACTTTGAATAAAGTTCGTTTTGCAACGCCTAATATCGGTTTGATTATCGGTAAGCAGGGCGTCATTATGAGAACAAATAATTCCGGACATGACTGGAACATAATCGAAGGTCCCAGCTCCAACGAACCGGACTATAACGACCTTTGCTGGGTTGGAACACAGCATGCATTCATAGTCGGCGAAGAAGGTACAATCCGCAAATCAATTGACGGGGGACAGACCTGGTCGGCACCTCTTAATACAAATGTTATCCAGACATTGCACGGCGTGTTCTTCACAACCGGAAGCACAGGTTATGCAGTCGGCGACAGAGGCTTAATCCTCAAGACTGACGACGGCGGCTTGACTTGGACAACCTTAATCTCAAACACGCTTAATAATCTTTACAGTATATTCTTTACCGACGGCGTTACAGGTTACATTACCGGTCAGAACGGTACTATCCTGAAAACGACAAATGGCGGAACAACATGGTTTACACAGTCCTCTCCTGCAATCTTTGCACTTCAGGAAGTTAAATTTACCAACCATACACACGGTCTCATTGTTGGCGATTTCGGTACAATGTTGAGAACCGATGACGGCGGCGATACCTGGAGTGAAATTGACCCGGGCACAACCTACAGTCTGAAAGATGTTACATTCCCGACAAACGACAGCGGTTTTGCAGTCGGCGATTTTGGCAATCTTTTACAGACATTAGACGGAGGTTCCACATGGACAAGGATGTATCCTTATGACATGGCAGTAATTGACTTTGTCCGCAGACATCCGGAAATAGGTCTTCCCGAAAACGGTGTAGGTCTCGGCGGCGCTATTTACGTGCTCGACAGCATGACCGCCTCAAGAGCAGGCAGAGTTGACTCCATCAACTTTAACCGTGTTAGAATACAGAAAAACATAGCATATTCTGGTGCTGCAGTTTACTCAGACAACTTCGACCTTAAATTTATCTTAAACAGGTCATACATCACCGGAAACATCGCAACTTCGGACATCGGTTTAGACCAGAACGTCATTAGTGGTCCTCTCTGGAGAGACGATCAGGGTGTTATTGAACAAAATCATGCATCCAGCGACCTTGCAGGCGCTATTTTCTATGGCGAGATACAGGGTCCGCTACCCTCATACATGAGTCCCGAAGCTGCAAACTCAATTTTTGACAACAATGCAAGATTCCTTATCAGACTTCCCGATGCACCCAATACAAAAGGCGTGCTTGCAGGTACAACCGGTATCGGTTACGGCGGCGTTGATACGCTCCGCGGCAATTACTGGGGACACACTGAAGCAAATGTATTCATGGAAGTTGAAAACATCAAATGGATATACTTTATAAATGATCAGGGCGAACTTGACTCAGTTAAAAATGAAAATGCACAGATGGAAACATTCTACGTGGATATGAACCGCAATGATCCTGACAAATATTATAAAAATGTCAATCTTGACAGTACATATCTCGGTTTTGTATTCCAGTCAACAGAACTTTTAGAGCAGGGTCCTTTTGAATCACCCTCAAGATATACCTATCAGCCGATTCCGCTTATTAATGCAGACGGCGATCAGGAAATTTCAGGCGAAAACAGTATTCCCGATAAGCTTTTAATGTCAGGATATGTTTACGACCTATATGATAAGGGTACGGATATTAAAACTGCCGATTATACCCATCGCAGAATGAGTCCTATAGAAGACTTTGCAGTTGGTATTCCTCCGCTGCTGAGAAAATTCGAAAACGTACGCGGAGACATCACATACGTAAGAAGATGGGCAAGAGACCCGTTCATCGCAGACAGCATGGATGACCAAGGCGATCCCGTATTCCCGATAATTAATGAACTTCAGGAAGAATTCAGACCTGATTTAAAAGGAAACTTCTACCATCCGATCGGCTATCCGCTCTATCTCGAAGCTTATGCCAATTACGACGGTGAAGCTGAAGTAACAAACTTCGATCCCAGGGCAATAAACGAAACAGTATTCTTTGTAATAAACGAAACAACGGGAGACTTTATCCGCGCAAATCTCAGCCAGTTCACTAATGATGCAAAAGACGGCATCCACACTGACCAAAGCATGAGAGAAACATTCCGCGCGAGAATTGACCTTGTACCCGATTCGTCTGATTATCCTCAGCTAAGACAGAAAACAATGCGCCGTACTCTCGAAGGGCTTCTGAACCTCGGAACAGGTGCATGGCTGCTCGGCAATCTCTGGCATAATCCTACAAATGAAGACAATGCAACACTGCCCGGCAGAAAATACCACTCACCGAGCACTAGACTTGCAAACTACGAAAATCTGTTCTCTAACAGACCTTCACTGCCTCCTTCACAGGAGATAAATGATGTTAACTATGTAACATATTACGCAGGCGAACGTTATAACACTCTTCCGGCAAATGTCGGCGATACTGTCAGAATAATTTCCAGAACAGTACTGTGGCGCGAAGGCGTTGTAAGAGCATTTGACCAAGGGCTTAAATTCCACGTAACCAACTCAACCGAGCCTCCCATCTGGACAGGAAATATCGTTGAGCTTCAGACTGATACACTTTTCCAGCGCAGACCTTCTGAATTCCCTTGGGAGAATAAAGAAGGCACTTGGAGAGATGAAAAAGTAACTGCATTCCTTAATAAGATATTCGTTACCGAAGACAGAGAATATCCGGTGCCCGCAGGTACTTACAGCAATCTTCCGCTTGGCAACGGACAGGGTAGAGACTCTATCCTCAGTGTAACAGCAGAAGATACCATGCGTTACTTTGACCCCAGATCGCTTGAAATACCTGACGAATATGCAAACCTAACCTACAGATGGAGTGTTAACCCCATATCCGGTCTTGCAAGATGGCTCATGGCTGACACGGTATATGCTGAAGACAATGAGTTCAGTGATTATACTAATCCGTATTATAACGCCAAGGGCTATTTGATGTTCAGAGGCAGACCTATTAATCCTTTTGTAGTACCCGGCGGAGAAGAAATTACGGTTACAGCTGAAAACTTCCCGCCCAGCTTCAGAACGGTTGACCTTCTGAAAGAGATAGGTATGGATGATAACAGGATAGAGAAATTTATTCAGCTCTTCCCGTCTTATCTTAATGCTCCGTCGTATGATATAGGCGAGCTGAATTTGCGCGCAAGGTATTTGCAGCAGGATACAATCTGGAACAGTGAAAATTACAGAACACAGGATTATAAATTCAAGATTTACGTAGTGGACAGTGTACCGAGATATCTGCCTCACACAGCTTCAACCGAAACTATTATGAAGAGAGTTGACAGATACGGCAATGAAATTCCCTACGTAACTTACGAGCCCTCAATCCATAAATGCGGACTTACAGATGACGGCAGATTAAAAGCAAATCTCGCCGGCGATCCGGCAACCGGAAAATTCAAATTGAGATTCCAGTCCGACTTTAACTCCGATGATGAAATGGAAGACCATTCACCGGCATCTCAGGGATGGGATTTCAGATTCGGTAAAACAGCATACGGGTTCAGAAATACTCAGATAAGAGACAAAGGTGTATTTGATAATAAAGATACACAGGACACAACAATATTCGATACATCTATAGTAGAAAATGAACTCGGTCTTATGGACACAATAGTTGTTCAGACACGTCCCTCATGGATGAAAGACGAGTATCTGATATTGTTTGACGATGATGAAACACTGGATCCTCTTGCAGTTGACTTTACAACTTTTGGTAAGTTAAACGTAAGAGTCCCCGGCGATAAAGCTCTTGAGCTTCTCACTCCGAACGAGCAGAGAAACGGCGCTTTGAATACAGATACAATGTTCACGGTTATTATCACCGACGGTCACGGCGGCGTAAAACCCATCTCTTTTGATGTATTTATAAACGTAGCTCCCGAGATTATCACTGAATCACTTCCGCCGGCTAAAGAGGATATACGCTACAATCCTATGCTGGTCGATACAATGAAAGGCATAAATATTTCAAATATGCTTGACTCTAACAAGATGATTAAGGTATTTGATCCTAACTTTGGCCAGACACATACATTTGAACTTATTTACGAAGACGATCCGCGTGATGAGATTCTTAGAGACCCATGCTATCCCGAAGCAGGAGTTTGGGACATCAGAGATAAGAAAACTACTCCGAGATGGCTTAAGATAAACAGAGAAAGCGGACTGCTGTACGGAACTCCCGGCATCAAAGATGCTCCGAGAACCGAGCAGGTAACAGTGCTTGTGAAAGACAGCGACAGCCTTACAGTTGTAAAAACACTTACGCTTCAAGTCGATTCTACAAACCACGGGCCAGAAATACTTGATCTTCCGAATGTAATATGCATAGATGAAGGAGAACCTTATGAAGCAACTATAGTAGTAGTTGACAAAGACCTGATGAGAGGAAGAGAAGCAGGTGATCCTACCGAAACTCTTACAATCGAAGTACTCGAGCCGAGCGGACTTGAAGTCGATCCTTCAACCGTATCAGGCATCCGCGACAATGATTCCGTTGAGGTAAAAATCAGCACAAACTCATTCTCAGGCACCCCCGGACCGGACGGCAGAGTAACCATCAAAGTAAAAGTAACAGATGCTTCCGGCATGGAAGATATCAAGACATACAAAGTAAAATATGCAGATCCTACTACATATATCCGTTCAGTAAAGGTAGAGAACGCATTAGGAGCTTATCAGTATATGGTTTACGGTCTTGCCAGTCCGATTAATTCTTCGACAGGCGACGGCAGCGACAACCAGGAAATCGGTAAGCTCGATGCAAACCACTGCGAATATGAGATTCCTCCGATACCTTATCAGGATGTCTTTGACGCAAGATGGTTCGTACCTAAGACTGACGGTATTTTGAGAAGCATACATCCTGAAAACATAAGTTCCGAATTTAGGGCAAAAATTCAATCAGGCGGCGTAAACGGAAACACAGCACCCTCATATCCGGTTATCATTACAATCTTCCCGTATCCTCCTCCCGAGGGCGGCGTAATTGAAGATCCGGTAGAAGGTAAATGGTACATCCGCGACCTTGCTTCTAATGGCAACGTGTTCAACTTTGACATTGAAACAGGTGAAGGCAATTCCCTTCCTTCAATCAAGTCAGAGAAGAGCGGTGATACTCTCAGAGTTATCATAAGCGGACACGACATTGAAGGATTCTCGATATTCTACAATGCTTACGGAACTTCAGTTGATGACAATCCGCTGGCTGGTGCAAGCGATATTATTTCAGTGTCGCCGAATCCCGTAAACAACAATGCCACAATTAAATTCAACGTAGGTACAACAAAACCTGTAAAACTGGACATAATAGACGCATTAGGCAATGTAGCTGCCACAGTCAAAAATGATGTGCTTCCGCTCGGAACCAATGAAATCCAGTGGAATTGCACAGGTTCAAACGGTATTGAACTGCCGAGCGGTTCATACAGAGTGAGACTGACAACAGGTTCTGAAATATCAACGTATCCGTTTGTCATTGTAAAATAATTAGATGCTGAAGGCTCCCCTTTGCGGGGAGCCGGAGGCTTTAAAAATGAAAATTATTTTTTATAATAAATATGGAGTTAATAATATGAGATTCTCTTTAAAAATTGCTTTAGGGCTCGGCATACTGCTTGGCTTACTGCTGACCATGCAGCAAACTAAAGCGCAAATTTACAGCGAGTTCGACCCGATTGATGTCTCAGCGGTAGGTTCCTACGAGAACCTTACAGCCGACGCTGAACTTTTGCCTACGAATTTTACCATGCCGCCGACCAATCAGCAGGACCTCGACGACGGTTATGCAAAAATTACCTTTTCCAAAGGATTTGAATTTGAATTCAACGGTGAAATCTTCCGTGAAGTATGGGTTTGTATAAACGGATTTATTACATTTAACGAAAGACCCCTCGTACCTGCTAAAAATCCCCGCGGACTTTTCGGAGATGCTGTTTCCTATCCCAGGAACGTAATTGCTCCCTTCTGGGGCGACCACGTTTACAGAACATCTGACGATGAAGATGACGGTTACTTAAGAACAAGGATTTCTTACAGACAGGATGCCGACAAACTCACAATACAGTGGAAAAACTTAAACATAAACGACGGTTCTATTAAATCAAGTGTTGGTAATTTTCAGGTAATCCTCTATAAATCAACCGACCTCAATACGCTTCAGGGCGACATCGTTTTTGCCTACGGGCCCGTCGGCGGAAATCCGAATGACCCCGGTACAATCGTAGTTACGAAAAACGCATCTGTCGGTATCAAAGGCGAGCAGACAATCAAGCAGGATACTGCTGATTTTTTGAACGGACTTTACAACGGCGAACTAATGCCCTATACGAAATATCTTGCAAGAACTCAGGTTGACCTTACAAACACATGGCCTCCCTCAACAGGTACGGACAAGCGGATATTCTTCCATGCCATACCTACATATAACCTCGAAGGTTGGGGCGACGGAGATGCAGACCTTTCACAGGCTCCCGCCGGCAAGCATTTCGGTCTTCCGCAAAACAGATTCGTAACTGCAAACGATGCAAGAACAATTATGCACGCAGTTTCAATCGGCGTCCCTCTGGATAGTGTAAGAAGAAGACAGGCATATCATGCAGACGTCAACCACAACGGTCGTTTCTTCTATTATATCGATCCTTTAACAAACGAGGTATTCCGCAAAGATATTCCCTGGAGAAACGAATTTTATCAGGACAGTTTGAAATGGGTAATGCATAACGGTCAGATCGTACCCTCCGGTATTAACTCATTCAAGCGCGTTTTTTACCAGGCTACGGAATATGATGCCGCGATGATAATACATTACATGGGCGCTAAGCTACCTGAGCTTCCCTGGCTGCTTGATACTACGGTATGGTATGGAAAAATAGGCGTCAATGAAGTAAAGGCTAACAACATCAAATTCGGTGAAGTATCTGCTGAAAACGGCGTTTATACTATTCCTGTTTACTTAAACGGCTATACGAAAGACGGAATATCCGGCAGATTTGAAATCGGCAGGGAAGTTCTCGATGTAACCGCCGTAGAAGAAGATGATAATGAAATAATGACTTCTTTCAATGAAAACAGGGTTGTCTTTGCAGGCGCCGGTGAATTCAATTCCGATACTCCTGTTTTGATAATCCGCGTGAAATCGGAAGGACAACTCGAAGCCTCCAACATACGCTACAATGACGTAAGAAAAGAAAATATAAATCTTGTAGTTGCTTCCACGGAAGATAATAATGAAGTAAATACAATACTTGCGCAGAATACGCCCAACCCGTTTTCTAACGGTACAATGTTTAGCGTAAATGTTCAAAATGAAGGCGATTACCTTTTGGAAGTTTACGATTTAATGGGTAATACGGTTAAATCGTTTGATAATATCAGCGCCGGTGCAAACACTTTCTACTGGGACGGAAGAGACAACTCAGGAAGAAAACTCAGCACAGGCGTATATGTTTACAGATTAACAGGAAACAATGTTAACATTACTAAGAAACTCGTTATCGAGTAATTATATAAAGGCTTTGCTCTGGCTGCTCATTTTTTCGGGCAGCCGGGGCTTGAAAGCCCAAAATGATATAAATCTTGAAATAAAACAGTTCTATCCGCTTGATATATGTGGAGATGAAAGCAGGCAAAGAGTTGTTCTCGTAATAGACAGCGATGAAATATTTCCTGATGACAGTCTCTATGGATTTGACTTTCAGATAGATTATAATCCGGAGCTGTTAAAATTCCACAGCCCGCTGTTTATAGGAACTCTTGCAGAGTACTTTGATTATAAAGATGTGGTTTTCTCCGATACCGGCAGCCTGAGAGGTTTTGCGGTGAATCTTTCTCAGCAGACGGTTTACGGAAGCAAGCCGCTGATTGCATTTTGGGGCGATTATTTAAGCGACTGCCCCGACACGGCATACGTTAATTTCAGATATTTTGAATTCACCGACGAATTTACACGCGGTGTAAATGAGATGAAAGATTTTGTTCTTGATGTAAATATCCCGGACAAACAGGAAAGAGAGCTTAAACTGACCGCAGAAAAAGACTCGCTGTTCTTTGATAACGAACAAAAAAGAAACTCTGTCGATTTGACTATGGATATAATGCCTGAGTCAAGAGTAGATGCTTTTGGCGTATATGTTGAAAAAGAGAGTGATTTAAATCAGAAGATTAAGTTCGAAGTGGATACATTCGATCTTTTAAGCGGTAATATAGAATATGTATCAGTTTCAGAATCTCACAGGTATAAGATATACCGATTTAAAGTTAAAGAAAATTTAGTAAGCGAAAAGATATTAAGGCTGCATTTTGAAAATATAAGTAATGAGAAATTCTCAAAAATGGTTACGATAGCGCCGACAGAGTATGATTATTGCTCTTGTGTTACAAGATACAACGGAGACAGTATATTAATCAGATATGATAATGTTTCCGCAGTAAAAGAAAAAATTGATAAAAATAGCATTGCATATTATTCGGAAAGAGAAAAAAGTATAAAAATCAATGCAGATAAATCGTTAAATAAAGTTTCACTATACGGAATAAACGGAAAAAATATTTTCCGTTATAAAATTGAAAATAAGTTGTTCTTTAATATAGATGTTGAAATGCTCTCTCGAGGAGTGTATTTAATAATTACTGATTTTTCAGACGGAAAAAGAAGAGTAGATAAAATATATATAAATTAATTTTTAATGTTTTCTAATAATTTGGAGGTTTTATGAAAAATTATTTTCTACAGCAAAGAAGCACTTTGCTATTTGGAGTTATAATATTAGCATTATGTATGCTTGCTCCAAGCTTTACGGCAAAGGCGGATAAACCTGCGCTGCCAATCCTCAGCTTAACCGGCTCGGACGGCAGATGGAACAGAGATTTCTATCCGGACGGCAGAATTTGGCTGCCCGCATCTGATGCTCAGCAGCACCCAAGAGAATTCTTACTACCGGTATTCGTAGAGAACCGCTGGGCGAAGTACGACACTGAAGCAGGTAAAATTTACGATCCGGAGCCGATAACAAGCTTTCGTTTCTCGATACAGTACGACTCATCGGCGCTCAGAGCCATAGGCTATCAACTCGAGCATCCAGTGCTGGATGAAAATACGTTTGACCCGAGATATACTGATGCAAACGGCTATTACAAACCGCTTGCCAACAAATTCAATATATCATGGTACGATGAAAAAGATGAATCATACAAACTTTACCTGAGACCCGACCTTCAGCTAAGCGAACGTAAAAGAGGACGCGCTGTTACCATAGTAGGTACTTCCACAAAACCTCTTCCTAATACTGATCTTGATGCGGAAGGCGACTTTAAGATTCTGATGTACATAAAATTCCGCGTACTTCCCACAAAGACCAATCCGGCAACTCAGGGTGGAAACCAGCCGATTATCATAAAATCGGATACAATCATGTGGAATGATATGAACGTCTGCATGGATCCTCCTTTCAAGGAAATGAGACCTTATAACTCAAGAGTTCAGGATGATTATCCCGACATTGACGAAACAGGCATTTCCGGAGACCAGAGAAGCAAATTTGCAGGTCTTGCCGGTGTTGACAACAGAGTGCTTCAAACCAGTAAATGGATAACCGAGCCTCATCTTCCGGGCGTTATTTATATGAGAATACGCCAGAATCTTCCCCGCTTCGGATTTAAAGTTATTGAGCAGGGCGTCAGCCAGCAGCCTCCCGTTGACTCTGTCAATTCTGAACTCTGGCTCGTAAAAGACCCGCTGACCAGCGATTCGGCATGGGCGGAGTTTTCAGATGACCTTGACATAGGAACGATTAAAATGCAGATTGAAAATACTGTATCTATATCAAGATTGACAGATATTACAGTCGAATCTAATCAGCCATGGCTTGTTTTCAGAAGTATCAGAACAGGTACGCAGGACAAGTTCATATCCTCAATGAGTGAATACGGAAGAAGCGGAGTAATTCCTTTTATTGATAAGGATATAATCGGAAATCAGGCTATTAATAACCCGCTGGACGATATGGACCCTGATCCTGACGGTACCGTTAAGATACAGATTAAAGCTGACGAGGAGATGCTCGAAGCAGGCGGCGGAGACGATCCTGAAAAAACAGGTGTCTATGTCGGTTATCTCACTTTCTCCTCAGACGTTGCAGAAATTGATCCCGTAAGGGTCCGCGTTACCTGGATAAGATTCAGGAATCCGGAAGACGATATTAAAAACGGTCGTTTCTACAAAATACCCGGTATCGACGTTACAATAAGAAACAGTGAAGGATTCGCAGGCGATTCCGTAAATATGATTTTCGGCACGGGAGACAGAGCCTCTTCTTATGTAGATTCTCTATTTGGCGAACATCCGGAAATTGAACAGTGGTACGGAAACGACGGAATGAAATTCGGTGCAAGATGGTACCCCGTTACAAGAGAAGGTGAAGTACTTGACGGCCCCGTGGTTGACAAAGACGGTAATTTCTTATATGATCTTACCTACGGCCTCGGCGACTTTGCAGGTTACGACGAAGACCCCCGCTCAGTATCAAGAGATATTAGAAGCAACAGAGACACAAATAATTCAATAATATATCTCTGCAGATTCAATGCGGGAGGGGCAGACAAATACCCCGTTAAAATCGAATGGGATACTCAGGACTTCCCTGAAGGCGCTCAGCTCTTTCTCAGAGATACACTAAACGGAACACTCTTTCCGAGCGTTAATATGCGCAAAGCCACAGGTATCGGCGGAACACGCCAGGCTTACTGGATCGGCGACCCGAACATTACATCGTTTATAATTGAATATACGCTTCCCACAGTTGTCGAGTATGTCGATATAGACGGTACTCCCAAGATAAAAAGAGGTTGGAATCTTCTTTCATTGCCTGTAAGACCTACTAACAACTACTGGAAGAATATTTATCCAAACGGAATCAACAAACCCTGGTACTATAATATTCGCGGCTATCAGTTTGATGAATATCTCCGTCCGGGTGTAGGTTACTTTATCCGTTATTCAGATAAAGTGGATACACGCTTTGCAGGAACTCCTCTGAGAAGAATAACCATTGAACAGTACGACGAACTCCTCTTCCCCGACGAAGATCTTTTCAGTGATACAGTAAGAGTATATCCCGACAAAGACCGTCTCGATAATGCTGCATGGAATACGGTAGGCGCGCTTACACGCCCCATCAGCGTAGAAGAAATTGAGTTTTCACCTTTCGACCTTGAACTGCCAGACAAAAATTTCACTTTGAGAAAAGGTGTCTGGGGCTACAAAACGGGCAAAGGTTATTATGAAACATATCAGATGGAACCCGGTTTCGGATATTGGATTAAAACTGATGCTTCCGGCTATTTGAAACTTATCGATCCTGTTGCAGGCAGAATTGCAGTTTCTGACAGAGCAGTAGAAAAAGACCAGTTCCTGGCACGCAATACAAAACTAACACTTCGCGACAATCAGCAAAATGAAACTAACCTTTATATGACAGAAGAAGATATTAATATGATGAATTTCGAGCTTCCTCCGGTGCCTCCCATGGGATTGTTTGATGCAAGATTTGCAGGAAATTATTATGTTGATAACAGCAATTCGGCTGTTGTTAACATGCAGGGAGTTGATTATCCAATCTCATTCAATATCCGTAATGCAGAAGGTAATTATACTTTCATAGATCCCGTTGACGGTACTGTATTTGGAACTATTGAAAAAGGTTCAGGTTCTATCATAGAAATACAGAACACCAAGGCAGACAAGGTTCGGATTTTGAAATCTGACGTTACAATGAACGAACTCGGTATGAAAGCATACCCGAATCCTGTTACTGACATTTCCACCCTGAGCTTTAATATTCCTCAGGAAGAAGCAGTAACCGTTAAACTGTATGATGCTCTCGGTAACGAAGTAAGCACACTGCTCAGCGAATCGCTTAGTGCAGGCAGCCATGAATTAGATATTGAAGCAGCCGGACTTTCCAGCGGCAGATATATCGTAAGACTTACTGCAGGTTCCTACAAAGCAGTTGCTGCTATTACGGTTGTAAAGTAAAGTAATAATTTTGCTTAAATAGCCTTTTAATTCGGGGCAGCACCATAAAAAGTGCTGCCCTTTTTTTTATGCAAAATATTTCTTCTATATAAACTTCTATTAATTTAGAATTTATCGGGTGTATTAACACTAACGGCACTATAATGAAAAAAAATCTGCTATCAATATTAATCGGATTGATGTTTATTTTTCAAACATTTGATCTCTTTGCAGCTAAAAACATAGAAACTCAGCTTACCGTAAGAACTGATAACGGCGAAACCGAAGACAGATTAGCATTCGGCACTCACGAAGATGCAAATTATTGGCTGGACGAAGGTTTAGGAGAGCAGGACCTGCCTCCTCCTCCTCCCAGCGGTTTGTATCCGGTATTCTCCTTTTTAAATCAGGATTCAAGCTGGCTTATTACATCTTATAAGGATTTTCAGCCGCCTGTATCTTATTCAGGCGAATCAAGGACTTTTTCGCTGAGGGTTTACCGCGAGGCGGGCACTCAGGTTACATTCAACTGGCAGCAGTTGGATGTGAGGATAGACAGCGCTTATCTGGTAGATGCATCTACCGGCGGTTTGTCAGTTAAGATAAATATGAAAGAAAACACCGGCGGCGCCGGCAGTCTTTATCTCGACAGATATTTAATCATTGTTTGGTATAACTACACCAATACTTCCGTTGAGGAAAAAATTGATGAGGATGACGATCTTACCGTTTATCCAAATCCTGTATCCGATTATGCCGAAGTCATTTTCCCTGAGACTAATTACGAGTTTGTAGTAACAGATTTGCTCGGTAATACAGTTATGAAGAGCAGATGCAGGGGCTTAAGAACATATCTTTCAACGGCAGGATTATCAGAAGGAATATATATTATTAACGCCTTTAAAAACGGATATTACATTAAAACAAAGTTCATGAAATATTAATATGGATAAGAAAAACCAAGACGACAGGTTTAGCAAAAGAAAACCTAAGGAGACGCGTGTTCCCGAGAAAAAACAGCAAAGCTTTCACCGCCAAAAATCCAGAAAAAGCAGCAATGTTATTTTGTCGGTTGTAATTCCTTTGCTGAATGAAGAAGAGTCGCTGCGGGAACTTGCTTCACAGCTTGAAAAAGAACTGCCCAAAGCCGGCGGCGAAAATTATGAAGTAATTTTCGTCGATGATGGTTCTACTGATAATTCATGGGAAGAAATAAGGAAAATAAAAAAAAGCAACAGCCGGTTTTCCGCAATAAGATTCAGGCGAAACTACGGTAAATCTGCCGCTCTTGCAGTCGGTTTTTCAAAAGCAAAGGGTCAGTTCGTTATTACTCTGGATGCCGATTTGCAGGATGATCCCGCAGAAGTGCAGCACCTTGTTGCAAAACTGAAGGACGGCTACGACCTGGTCTCAGGCTGGAAGAAGAAAAGATACGATCCTGTTCAAAAGACAATCCCCTCTAAGCTGTTCAATTTTGTTACTTCCATATTCAGCGGTATAAGGCTGCACGATTTCAACTGCGGCTTGAAGGCTTACAAGCGGGATGTGGTTAAGTCTTTGGATGTTTACGGGGAAATGCACCGCTATCTTCCGGCTTTAGCGTATATGCAGGGGTTCAGAGTAACCGAAATGCCCGTTACGCACCGCCCGAGAAAATTCGGTAAAACAAAATTCGGTGCCTCCCGTTTTATTAAGGGTTTTCTTGATTTGCTGACTGTTGTTTATACTAACAAATTTGCCCGTCGTCCTCTGCACTTCTTTGGTACTTTGGGAGTACTCTTCATTACGGCGGGATTCATAATAGATGCCGTGCTTTTTGTTCAGTGGCTGCAGGGAACTACTTTTCTCAGCAACAGGCCTCTGGCATTTTTCGGCATGGGGCTTATAATAGTCGGCGTGCAGCTTTTTTCAATGGGCTTGCTTGGAGAAATGATTGCAAAAGAAACAAAGAAGAAGATAAACTATAATATCAAAGAAAGGTTGTAGGATTATGTCCCATCTTTTTAAAAGCAGCCAAATAATAATTCTTCCGGCGCTTTTTGCCTGTATATTCTTTTATATGACTCTTACGGCGGAAGCTCAATTCAAAACTAAATATTCGGTTTCGCTTGGTATCAACACTATTACCATAATGGGTAATAATGCTGCGGTGAAGCCAATGTTTGAACGCGGTTCCGATGTGTTCGGGGGAAGTTTTAACGGTCCTCAGACAGGCTTAAGCATTCGTTTTTTCATGACACTTGATGAAGATGAAGATTTTGTGATGCCGATAGGTCTCGATTATAATTTTTACAGGGGGCTTGAGCGCTATCCGATTTCTAAATTTATCAGTATCAAACGGCGTCATGAGGTTGATATACCGGTAATAGCAGCAGGATTGAATTACAATTTCTGGCGATGGCCTCTTGCAAAAGCCAAAGCATACGTAGGTATGGAGATAAGAGGAGCATTCGTATCCCAAGGCTCTTTGGAAGATACTGAGGAATATTTTCAACTGGACTCTACCTACACAACTACAATAAACACTAAAGACGCGGCATTCAGGCTTGGAGGCGCTTTGAGACTTGGCATTGAAGGAATAGTATATGAAAGGCTTTATGTGAACTTCAGCGGCGCTGTCGGAGTAATGAATCTAATCGGAAGAGATGATGAAAGAGGGGAACTGCTTACTCCTTTTAAAGAGCTGCCCCTTTACAATGAAACAGAAGAGCAGCTTCTGGCATGGTTTCAATATGCTTTTACACTTCAATACAGGCTTTAGTTCAATCAAAAAAAGAGTAATATGGAATATCCTGCTTTCAAGAGCGATTGTAAACATTTCAGGGGAGATATACCCTGCAAACCTCATAAGGAATTTGGCTTCCACTGCGAAACATGTCCCGACTATACTGCAAAAAACGGTAGAATATTAATAATAAAACTTGGCGCCATTGGTGATGTAATCAGGACAACTCCTTTGCTCCACAGGATTTGGAAGGAATACCCCGGCAGCGAAATTTGGTGGTTTACACTTACTCCTGAAATAGTGCCGGCAAAAGTTGACAAAGTATTCGGTTTTTCAGAAGAATCTTTGTTAGTTATCCAAAACACGTCATTTGATATTTTAATAAATCTGGATAAGGACCATTTTGCATGTGGACTTGCATCATCGGTAACAGCAGATAAAAAATACGGTTTTATTTTGAAAGACGGTAAGCCCGCTCCTGCTAACCAGCTTGCTTATCATAAATTTATGACCGGGATTTTTGATGATGTAAACAAGCTGAACAAGAAATCCTATCTTGAAGAAATGTTTGAGATATGCGGATGGGATTTTCGCGGTGAAGAATATATGCTTGATGTTAATGATTCATTTCACTGGAACATACCTAACAAAGAAAAGAAAATCATCGGATTAAATACAGGCTGCGGCGCCCGATGGACATCGCGCCTATGGGCAGATGAAAAATGGATAAATCTGATAAATCTCTTACTGGATAAGGGATACTTTCCGTTACTGCTCGGAGGAAAACAGGAGCATGAAAAAAATAAAATGTTTTCCAGAGAAACAGGCGCTTTTTATCCCGGTTTTTTTCCGCTGAAGCAGTTCGTATCGCTTATGGATCAATGTGATACTATAGTTTCGGCAGTTACGATGGGTCTTCACATTGCCATAGCTTTGCGCAAAAAAGTTGTTTTAATGAATAATATCTTTAATCCGCATGAATTTGAATTATACGGCAGGGGCATTATTGTTCAGCCTGAAAAAGAATGTACATGTTTTTTCAGCCCCCGCTGTAAAAATGATGAATATTTCTGCATGGACTACCTGCCTCCTGAAAATATCTTTGAAGCAGTCCAAAAACTGAGCAGTTAGTATTTTGAAATAAAAAAAGCCGCATTCTGTGAAAGAAAGCGGCTTTAAATCTTAGATTCTACTTGTTCTTACCATGCATAGCCAAGGTTTACACCGAGTCCCCAAGACTGATATGATAAGCCTGATATATCGACCAGACTGATTAATAGCTGGAATAACGGCTCTACCGAAAAACTTCCGAATATCCATTTGTATGCAGCCTCACCGCCGATAGCAATAGATGTGCCGCCGTCGTAAGGTGAGTTACCGTAGCCGTCCCAGTCATAGCTCCAGAAGGAAATAACGGCAGCAGGACCTACCGATAATCCTTCAATTGGCTTTTTACCGTCCTCGAAAACATTCAAATACCAGCGGTATGAACCGCCTACGCCGTAAGCTGCCCAGCTTGATGCGTAGGAGTAGAAATATCCCGAAACAGTAAGGGAATTTGTTTTTGAAAGGCGGTGCTCGTAAGTGGCATTAAAAATGCCGAGAGCTAAGCCGATGGGATTAGCAGAGATAACATGGCCGTAATTAAGCCCAGATTTTTCCTGAGCTTTCATATTGCCAGCCGGCAATGCAAGTAATACTACTGCCAAAGCAAGGATGATGCTAGTTCTAATCTTCATAGAGTGTAACCTCCCTCATAAAAAAAGTTAAACAGATAACATAATTATTCTCAATTTAAATAATTTTTTCTTGTTTGCAAAACTTAATTTGATAGTTAGGCAGATATAAAACAAAATTCATAATTCTATTATTTATTTTTCATAATTCTTGAAATTTTCTCGTCAGCTTTTTTTAAAGCGGCATCGGCTGATTCTTTTCCTAAAAGCGCTTCCTCAACTGCATTTTCAATGACAGCTTCCACTTCGAGCCATTGAGGAATAACGGGGGTCATTTTTGCTTTTGTAAGCTGTTCGGAAAAAATGCTGCGCCGGGGCTGAGATTGATAATAAGGATCATTATAATAGTTTTTATCTGCCGGGAAACCTGCTTCTATTACCTTTTTACAGAATTTAATGGAGTTCTTTCCGTTTACCAAGTATTTAATAAATTCCTTCGCAAGAGCTTTGTTCTCAGACTGCCTGCTGACAGCAAGATATTCCCCGCCGGCAAATGAGATGCCGGGCTGAACTCCCTTCAGTTTATTATAGTTGGGCATTAAAGCGACATTATAGTCGAGGCTTGGATTTTCGTTCTTAATTTTTTCAAGCAGCCATCCTCCCGATATCCAGAAAGCGATTTTTCCCCGGGCAAAAAGAGCATCGAGCTGCCTTTGAGAGTCAATAATGCCGAAGCGGGATAGTTCGGTGTATTTATTAAGAGCATTTATGTTTCCGGGAGTGTGAAGCTGTACATTTCCTTTTTCATCAAAAATAGGATTGCCTATTGTCCAGAAAAAATACATAATTTTTTTATAAAGGCGGTGCCTGTCCGAACCGTTAGCGCCCCATCCGTATATTTCTTTTCCCGGGTTGTTGATTTTCTTTGCGGCTTCGAGCATTTCTTTGATTGTTACGGGCGCTTTAGGCGGGATGTATGCTTTTTCCATAAGCTCCTTATTGTAAAAAAGGACTCGTGTATCCACTATCCATGGAACTGCGTAAAGTTTGGTCTGCCAAAATGAAGGTTCTTTTGAGAATTCCACAAAATTATCAATATTCATGCTGTCAGGGGGCATTTCCGCAAGTACACCGGAAGAAGAAAACTGTGCCACCCAGTCCGAG
Source organism: uncultured Hyphomicrobiales bacterium (assembly GCA_964577665.1). Classification (GTDB taxonomy): domain Bacteria; phylum Bacteroidota; class Ignavibacteria; order Kapaibacteriales; family UBA2268; genus CAYVTD01. The sequence goes on along the minus strand of CAZOBD010000020.1, from coordinate 2,896 downwards.
CCGAGTTCCAGCACATCGGGCGCCGTTTTGGAGTTAAAAGCAGCGAAAAGTTTTGTTTTGCCGTCGTTCCAGCTAAGCCGGGTAACTTCCACTGTGCAGTTATGCTCCGCTTCAAATTCAGCAATAATGCTGTCAAGAGCCTGAGCCTGATAGGGCTCGCTCCAGAAATTCCAAAATGTAATCTTCCTTTCCTGAGGTGTATCTGTTTCTTTGCATGAGAAAAAAATAAGAAGCGAAATTATAAAAATTATAGTAAATATCAAGTATTTCATAGTGTTATATCTCCTCACGAGTTTTAATGTAATTAATCCCTCTATTTTTCATGTAGTCGAAAACAAATTTGAGACATTCATCATTTCTGCCGATATATTCCGGGGGATTTATTCCCGGTTCGCAGTATTTATCTTTTAAAATCAAATTAGCTGCGGCAGATGCGGCATATCCTGTTGTTCTTGCCATGGAAAATGTGTCTGTTTCCGGATTGTATCTGTCAAGCAAATCGTAAATATAGCGGTGGTTCATGCCGTCCTCTTCTCCTTCAAAAATTATTTTCATTACGGTAAATTCTTCTTCCTTCGGCATGAGCTTCCATGCCTGAAAAAGCAGTTTTGAAGTAAAATCAAGAGGTATGACTGAATGTCCGTTTATTTCAAGGGCTTTGGTATCGAGAAAACCTGTGTCTTTTAGAGCTTTTATCAAATCAATATGACCCGGATAGCGCAGGGTTTTTTCAGTCATATTTGGAATGGATGTTGTTTTTATCAGTGAGCGGAGACCGTCAGTGTTGAAAGCCTCTAAGGTTCCTATTCCCTCGAAATTAATATATTCGGGATCGCTCAGCGCTTCTTTTGTAACGAGCCTGCCGTTTTCAACCATTCTTGCAGGTCGTGTGTATTCTTCGAGGACGTCTGCAGGTGAAAAAGGGGCTTTGTACTGCCACGGGAATTTTCTTTCAATGGGCAGACCGCCCACACAGCATTTATAGCTGTTGACTTTCATATATTTAGTATGATGTCCCGCTAAAAGATTCGGAATGCCCGGCGCAACTCCGAAATCTACAATTGCACAAACAGACTTTTCTTTCGCCAGACTGTCGAGCTCAAAGCAGTCCTCTGGGAAAAAAGAAATATCCACAATGTTTTTTCCGGCAAGGATTACTTCTTTTAATGCTTTATATCCCATAAAACCGGGTACTGCGCCGATGATAAGATCATATTCATCTGCAATCTCCCTAACGGCGCCTTCTTCAGCCAGATTTTTCCGGAAAGTCTTAATTCCTTTTGACTCTAAAAGAGGAAAATGAGCGCTTTTCAGATCATAAGAGCTGACTTCATATTCTTCTGCAAGGTCGAGGGCGATTGCGCTGCCGACGAGACCCGCACCTAAAACTGCTGTTTTTTTCATTTTTCCTTTCGATGTTTATAGTAATTATTTTACCAAAAATAATGTTTTCATTAGGAATTAACAAATATTTAAAGAAACACCGGATAGTTGAGTTATTGAAACATTCAAAATTAGGCATGACTACACATTAAATACAAAGTAAAAACACAAAATGACTAAAAAAAAAAAAATTTGAATTTGATTATGTTTTTACTATCTTTGCCTAACATCGAACACAATTAGAAAGTGTGAACAATGCCTATAACAGCCATATTTTCAGCATCAAACTGCCACGGCGCGGAAACTGCCAAAAAACTTACCAAAAAACTGGGGTACGGATACCTCTCGGATGATTTGACTGACTCGGCTTCGAAAAAATTCAGCGTTTCTAAGGAGAAGCTGGAGATAGCTATTTTCGGTACATCTACCCATTTCACCATCAGCGATTTAGACCGCCGGCTTTATATTTCGTATTTTAAAAGCGAGCTTCTAAATGCTCTTCAGACGGATGACAAAGTATATTTCGGATTTGGTACACATCTTATCAATCCTGCCATAACTCATGTTTTGAAGGTATGTCTTGCAGCATCTTTCAAATACCGCGTAAAGCAGTTGATGGAGGCAGGTGAAGAAAGCGAAAAAGACGCTAAGAATCTTATACGCCATGATGACCGGATTCTTTTTAACTGGACACAGTACCTTTTCAATTTAAATCCGGCAGACAAAAGCCTTTACGATATTGTGCTGCCTATGGATAAACACACTGTTGACGATGCTGTCGAGCATATTTATTCCTTTGCGGTCAAAGATGTTTTAGCTCCTACCCCCGCTTCAATTCAGGCTTTGAAGGATGAAATGCTTGCCGTAAAAGTGCAGATACATCTTCTGGAAAAGAAGCATAATGTGGAAGTAACCGCAAAAGACGGGAAAGTAAATATACAGATAAAGAAGTTTGTTATGTTTATGGAAAAATACAAACGGGAGCTGTCCTCTTTGGCGGAGAACATCGAAGGAGTGAAAGGTCTAGAAATCGGCATCAGCAAATCTTTCAAAACGCCTTCGATTGCGTCAAATTTCGATGTGGATATACCTAAGAAAATACTTCTTGTGGACGATGAAGCGGAGTTTGTGCAGACACTTTCGGAAAGACTTAAGACGAGAAATATCGACAGTTCCATTGCTTACAACGGCGAAGAAGCTCTCGAACGTTTCGAAACAGATCCACCGGAAGTTATGATACTCGACTTAAAAATGCCCGGTATAAACGGACTGGAGGTACTCGAAAAAGTTAAGAAAAAACACTACAATACCGAAGTTATCATTTTAACGGGACACGGATCGAAACAGGAAGAACAGGCTGCTTTCGAACTCGGTGCATTTGCATATCTTGAAAAACCCGTTGATATAAGCATACTTTCAGAAACTATGCAAAAAGCTTACGATAAAGTAAACAAAAGGAAAAAATAAACAGAAGAAACAACCATGATTAAGGAAAATCACACAGGGGGATGAA
>CAZOBD010000019.1:36918-37113 GCA_964577665.1 uncultured Hyphomicrobiales bacterium | reverse complement strand
GGAGTAGCTCAGTTGGTAGAGCATCAGCCTTCCAAGCTGAGGGTCGCGGGTTCGAGTCTCGTCTCCCGCTCTTGTTTTTCAAAAAGCACTAAGTTCTTAAAATAAGAGCAGCAGAGCGGAGAAGCCGCGACAAGATGTAATTTTTTTGGGAGCAGCTCAGTTGGTAGAGCATCAGCCTTCCATAGTATTTTTGAA
>CAZOBD010000019.1:0-36818 GCA_964577665.1 uncultured Hyphomicrobiales bacterium | reverse complement strand
AGGGTCGCGGGTTCGAGTCTCGTCTCCCGCTCTTGTTTTTCAAAAGGCAGTAAGTCCTTTAAATAAGTAGCAGCAGAGCGGAGAAGCCGCTACATAATTTTATTTTTTTTGGGAGCAGCTCAGTTGGTAGAGCATCAGCCTTCCATAGTATTTTTGAAATATAAAGACATACAAGAGGGTCGCGGGTTCGAGTCTCGTCTCCCGCTCTTGTTTTTCAAAAGGCAGTAAGTTCTTTGCAAATATTTCTCTATATTCAGTTTTTTTTCTTCAAGCAAGTGATTTTTTTGACTATGCAGGGAAACATCATTCAAGCCGCGGAACCGGCACGGTAAAAAAATGCGGGAATAGCTCAGTCGGTAGAGCGTCAGCTTCCCAAGCTGGATGCCGCGGGTTCGAATCCCGTTTCCCGCTCAAAAAGAAAAAGAAGAAAAACAGAGCGTCAGATTCGGAAAAAAAATAAGAAAACACCCGGATGCCGCGGGTTCGAATCCCGTTTCCCGCTCTTAAAAATTTGAAATAATGCTGATGTAGCTCAGCTGGTAGAGCACTTCCTTGGTAAGGAAGAGGTCGCCGGATCATGCCCGGCCATCAGCTCGCTTTTTGATATAATGTATGAATAAACAGGGGCGTAGCTCAATTGGCAGAGCGACGGTCTCCAAAACCGTAGGCTGCGGGTTCGATTCCTGCCGCCCCTGCATTTGGCTAAAAAAAAATAAAGATACGAAAAATGTTCGGAAAAGTAAAGCAGTTCGTCAACGAAGTAAACGTGGAAATGAAAAAAGTCTCCTGGCCTACAAAAAACCAGTTGAGAGAATCCACGATAGTAGTGATTGTTTCTACTCTTATTATCACTGGATTTGTTTGGGTAATCGATCAGATTATGACTTTCATTATGAAAGCCATTTTTTCGTGATATTCGGTTCTTTGAGCAGATATTTCGGGAGAATAGAAAGCATTGTCGTTAAATATTATTGAACCGCACCAAATACGGATTTTGACATGATAGAGCCTCAACATATACAACAGCGAGAACTGGAACCGCGCTGGTATGCACTGCGTACCTTCACGGGACACGAAGAAAAGGTAAAGCGCAGCATTGAGGCAGAGATGAAAAGGCTGGGACTCGAAGATAAAATGCTGGACGTAATAATTCCTCAGGAAACCGTTTTTGAGGTTAGAGGAGGCAAAAGAAGACAGAAAGTTAAGAACTTTCTGCCGGGTTATATTATTTTACACTGCATACTCAATAAAAAAGTAAAGGATGTGGTGCAGAATCTTCCGTCCGTTGTAAGTTTTGTTGGTACAAAAATAGAACCTGTTCCGCTCCAGAAGCACGAAGTGGAAAGAATAGTCGGAAGAGTGGAAGAACGCAGGGACATTGCAACAATAGAAACTAATTTTTCCATCGGGGACCCGATAAAAGTTATCGACGGTCCTTTTTCCAATTTTACCGGTACTGTGAAGGATATTAATTTTGAAAAGCAGAAGATGAAGGTCGAAGTTGGAATATTAGGTAGAAAAACCCCCGTAGAGCTGGATTTTTCACAGGTAGAGCTTGATGCCGGAGGTGATAATTAACCACTCTGCGGGTAAAATCCTATATTGAATGAGATTATTGTTTAAGTTTTAAAATAGATAAAAATTATGGCAAAAAAAGTAGCAGGAAAATTTAAGTTACAATTGTCGGCAGGCGAAGCCACCATGGCGCCGCCGGTAGGACCGGCATTCGGACAGCGCGGACTGAACGGTATGGAATTTGTTAAGCAGTTTAATGCAAAAACTACCAAAGTGGAAAAAGGACTGATACTTCCTTGTATTATAACCTTTTACACAGACAAATCGTTTACGTTTATAATCAAATCGCCGCCTGCCGCAGTGCTTTTGAAAAAAGCAGCCGGTCTGCAGAAAGGCTCCGGAGAGCCTAACAAAACCAAAAACGGTAAAGTTACGGTCGCCCAATGTGAAGAAATTGTAAAAACAAAAATGGAAGACCTTAACTGCGACACTGTCGAAGCCGGTGTGGAGATGATAAAAGGCACCGCCAGAAGCATGGGCGTCATTGTTGAATAGCCATTGCTTACCGCAGCGAACAATTATTTGATTATAAACAATTTAACGAGTTACCATCATGGGAAAAAAATTCGGAAAAAGATACGAAAAAGCAATAGAAGGCTACGACCGCAAGCAGTTCTATCCATATAAAGAAGGTATTTCTTTGGTGAAAAAGAATGCTACCGCCAAGTTTGATGAATCCTTTGAAATTTCATTGAAGCTGGGTGTTGACCCAAGAAAAGCTGATCAGCTTGTACGCGGTACTGTTACTTTACCTCACGGTACCGGAAAAAAAGTTACCGTGCTTGTCCTTGCAAAAGAACCTAAGGATAAAGAAGCGCTTGATGCAGGAGCCGATTATGCCGGACTGGATGAATACATCGAAAAAATTCAGGGCGGATGGGTAGATGTTGACGTCATTATAGCCACGCCGGACGTTATGGGTCAGGTAGGGCGCCTGGGTAAGATTTTGGGACCCAGAGGTTTAATGCCCAATCCAAAGAGCGGCACCGTTACTTTTGATCTTGAAAAGGCAGTAAAAGATGTAAAAGCCGGTAAAATTGAATATCGTGTGGATAAAACCGGTAATATTCATGCCGCAGTAGGTAAATGCTCATTCGAGGAAAATAAACTTGCTGACAATGTAAGAACACTTTTTCAGAGTATAGTAAAAGCAAAACCTTCATCTGCAAAAGGACGTTATATTAAAAGTATATATTTCAGCTCTACTATGGGTCCCAGTGTAGCAATTGCCGAGCAGTCATTCCAGATGACTGAAAAAGAGTAATTGCCGTGGCAGGGCGCTCTATGGGTTGAACCTAACGCAGGTTTTGTCAGTTTTCTTTTAGATGTTTAAAACTAATGCCTGCGAAGTGAGATTTGCTTTTTTGAAACTGAATTGAAAATTGACATAAATCAAGATTACGCACTCTTTATTGCGGTGAAACGCTTCTACCGGCGATAAGCCGGTTTCCCCGTAAAAAAGATAACATACATTAAACAGACGAAGGACTTATGATAACCAGAGAACAGAAAAAGGCGATTTACGAAGAGCTGGTTGGCAAGTTCGAAAAAGCTCAGGCTTACTATCTGGTTGATTTTTCGAGGATGACAGTGGCAGATTCTATCCGCTTCCGCCGCACCCTTAAGGAAAAAGACCTCGATTACAAAGTCGCAAAAAATACTTTTATCCGCATGGCTATCGAAAAGACCGGGCAGACAGAAATTCCCCCTGAAAATCTTTTCGGTCAAACAGGTGTGGTCTTCAGCTATGACGATCCTGTGGAACCCGCACGGATAATTAAAAAAGAGTATGACGACAATGAAAAACCGGTTTTAAAAGCCGCCGTTATCGAAAGTAATTTTTATGACGGTTCAAGGCTGAAAGAACTTGCGGCACTGCCGAATAAGACCGATATTATGGCTTCGGTGGCAGGCAGTATCCATGCCCCGATATCAGGTATAGTCGGCGCTGTCAACGCAGTAATGCGCGACGTCGCTTACCTGGTGGAAGAGGTGGCAAAAAAACAAAACGAAGCGGCATAATGTTAACTAACTAATAAACATTAATATTAATTAACAATATTTTAATATTTATGCCGTTTATTTATTAATGAAAAATTCAGGAGATATTAAAATGTCAGCAATAGTAGAAGAACTGGTAGAGAAAATTTCCGGTTTGACGCTTGTGGAAGCGGCAGAACTGAAATCAGCTTTGGAAGAGAAATTCGGCGTTAGCGCCGCCGCCCCGGTTATGATGGCGGGCGGAGCAGTTCCCGGCGCAGGTGAAGCTGCCCCTGCCGAAGAAGAACAGACAGAATTCGACGTTGAACTCACCGAATTCGGCGCTAAGAAGCTTAATGTTATCAAAGCAGTACGTGAGATAACAAGCTTAGGGCTTAAAGAAGCAAAAGATTTGGTCGAAGGAGTACCAAGTATGGTAAAAGAGCAGGTCGGCAAGGATGAAGCTGAAGAGATTAAGAAGAAACTCGAAGAAGCAGGCGCCAAGGTTACTCTTAAATAATCAACGAATAAGTATAGATTCCCGGAGTCTGCGGCTTTATTTGCCGCACTTCGGGACTCTTCTTTCAAATATTTAAAACTAAACCGCAGGCTCCTGGAAGGGAATGAGATATTTTTGGCGGAATTATTAAAACATAACCAGGATTTTTTAACGTTCTTTAAAAAAGAGAACGTCAAAAAGTCCTGTTTTTTCTTTTTTAAACATTACAGGAGGTAATCCGTGAGCGCAGTGAAAAACGAATTGAAAATTATAAGTGATAAAAGTGTGGTCAGACTGCGGGACAGAATCAATTTTGCCGAGTCGCATAAGGCTTCGGAATATCTTGATTTCCTGCATGTGCAGCTGCACTCTTACAAAGAGTTTTTACAGGAAGACATTGATCCTGAAAAACGCGAAATGCAGGGACTGCAGCAGGTTTTTAAGAACAATTTCCCGATTGAAGACGCATCTTCCATGTATCAGCTCGATTTTATAGGATATGAAATCGAAAAAGCAAAATATACCGAAGATGAATGCCGTGAAAGAGAGCTGACTTACTGTAAGCCTTTGAAAGCAAAACTAAGGCTTTCCAGCAAAGCAAGCAAGGATGCCGAAGATTTTGTCAATGCCGTGGAAACGGAAGTCTATCTGGGAACTATTCCATCGATGACACCACGCGGCACTTTTATTATAAACGGCGCCGAGCGTGTTATTGTATCTCAGCTTCACCGCTCTCCCGGCGTCTTTTTTGACGATGCAATGCATCCGAACGGCACGAGGATTTACACTGCGAGGATTATTCCCTTCCGCGGCTCATGGGTCGAATTTACCACTGATATCCATGATGTGATGTATGCTTATATTGACAGGAAGAAAAAATTCCCCGTAACTACACTTCTCCGCGCACTTGGCTTTTCTTCCGACGAAGAACTGCTGGAACTTTTTGAGCTGGCAGAAGATATAAATCCCGAAGATTTTTCTGAAGAGCATATAGGCAGAAAAATTGCTTCGGATGTAATTGATATGTCAACCGGTGAAATTATTGCCACCCGTGATATGATTGTCAACGAAGAACTATACAATACTTTGAAAGAAGCTGAACTTGACAATGTAAGACTTTTTAAATTTTTCGACGAAACGGAAGAGCCGGTAATAGCAAAAACTCTTGCCAAAGATACCGCGCGCACCAGAGAAGATGCCCTTGAGGCAATTTACCGGCAGCTTCGCTCCAGTGAACCGCCTGATCTGGAAACAGCCCAGGGGCTGCTTGAAAAACTTTTCTTCAATGAAAAAAGATACGATCTCGGAGTAGTGGGCAGGTACAGAATAAATGACAAGCTTAAGCTGGATATACCGATTGAAACAACAACACTTACTAATGATGATATAGTAGCGATTATAAAAAGACTTATACATCTTCATGCTGTTAAGCATCACGGCGACGACATCGACCATCTCGGAAACCGCCGCGTCAGAACGGTGGGCGAGCAGCTTGCTACACAATTCAATATAGGCTTGGCAAGGATGGCACGGACTATAAGAGAACGCTTAAGCATAACAGACAATGAAGATGTGTCGCCCTCTGATCTGGTGAATGCACGGACAATCAGCTCGGTTATTAACCAATTTTTCGGAACAAATCAGCTCTCGCAGTTTATGGACCAGACGAACCCGCTTGCTGAGCTTACTCACAAAAGAAGAACATCAGCGCTCGGTCCCGGCGGTCTTACAAGAGAAAGAGCAGGTTTTGAGGTGCGCGACGTCCATTATACTCATTACGGCAGATTGTGCCCCATCGAAACGCCTGAAGGTCCTAATATCGGTCTGATTTCTTCTCTTGCCATTCATGCAAGGATAAATAAACTCGGATTTATTGAGACACCTTATTATGTTGTGAAAGAGGGAAAAATCACAACTGATGTTGAATATCTTACGGCAGAGAAAGAGGACGGCAAGATTATCTGTCCCGCATCTACTCCTTTTGATGAAAATCTGAAACTTATCGGAGACAGAATAAAAGCAAGGAAATCAGGAGAATATGTAATTGCATCACCGGATGAAGTTGAGTATATTGATGTTTCCACCGACCAGATAACAAGCGCAGCTTCTTCGCTGATACCATTTTTGGAGCATGACGATGCCAACCGCGCTCTTATGGGTTCTAATATGCAGAGACAGGCGGTGCCGCTGTCAAGACCCGAAGCGCCTTATGTAGGAACCGGGATGGAAGCAAGAATAGCTAAAGACTCGCGTACTCTGCTTCTCGCGGAAGAAGACGGAATAGTTGAATATGTATGTTCGGATTACATCCGGGTAAGATATGACGATAAAAGAAATGAAAAAGAAAAACTGCTTTCATTTTCCAAACAGCTTGTAAAGGAATACAAGCTGCTGAAATTTTACAGGACTAATCAGGATACCTGCATCAATCAGAGACCGGTTGTAAGAGCCGGACAGAAAATAATCAAAGGTATGCCGCTTGCCGACGGCGCCGCCACTGACTACGGCGAACTTGCCCTCGGCAGAAATGTCCTATGTGCTTTTATGCCGTGGAGAGGCTATAATTTTGAAGACGCTATCATTGTTTCACAGAGGCTCGTTGCCGAAGACGTTTTCACCTCAATACACATTGAAGAATTTACTTTGCAGGTGAGGGATACTAAACGCGGCGAAGAAGAATTCACCCGTGAAATACCCAACGTAAGCGAAGATGCCACGAAAGATCTCGATGAAAACGGCATTATCCGCTCCGGAGCCAAAGTTGGCGAAGGAGATATTTTAATCGGTAAGATTACTCCCAAAGGCGAAACCGACCCGACACCCGAAGAAAAACTGCTTCGTGCCATTTTTGGCGATAAAGCCGGTGACGTAAAAGATGTTTCGCTGAAAGCTACTCCCGGACTAAAAGGGATAGTAATAAACACGAAAATTTTTACCAGAAGGGTGATTTCATCTATAAAAGATATAAAAAGTGTCGAGAAGAAAAGACAGGACAACCTGACCAAAAGAGAAACAGAAACTATTAAAAATCTCGATGATGATTGTGTAAACAGGCTTATAAAAATTCTTGACGGCAAAACCGCGCTGAATTTCCAGCTCACTAACGGAGCAAGCGTGTTCAGAAGCGGTACAGCCATTCAAGCCGAAGATATTACTAAGAAATATAAAGAGGGTACTTTAAAACCCGAATTGATTGATGTTGAAAAACCTGTCAGTACGGATGAAGAAGCAAATGATTTTGTAAAAGAGATGCTTAAGAATTATTTCTTTGTCCGCAATGATAAAATAACGGATTTCCGTGCGGAAAGAAATAAGATTATGTCCGGCGACGAACTTCAGCCCGGCATTTTGCAGATGTCAAAGGTTTACATTGCAAAAAAACGCAAGCTGCAGGTCGGCGATAAAATGGCAGGAAGACACGGAAATAAAGGTATCGTATCGAAAATAGTACCAATAGAGGATATGCCTTTTCTGCCGGACGGAACACACGTAGATATTGTTTTGAACCCGCTGGGCGTTCCTTCCCGAATGAATCTCGGGCAGCTCTATGAAACGGCGCTCGGATGGGCTGCAAACAAGCTCGGAGTGCATTTTGCAACGCCGATATTTGACGGTGCTACTTGGGACGATGTAGGGAATTATCTTGAAAAAGCAGGGCTTCCCCGCGATGGTAAAACAGTGCTTTATGACGGCAGAACGGGTGAGAAATTCCATGAAAAAGTTACTGTCGGATATATATATATGCTGAAACTTTCCCATCTCGTGGAAGATAAAATACATGCTCGCTCCATTGGCCCTTACTCGCTTATCACTCAGCAGCCCCTTGGCGGAAAAGCACAGTTCGGCGGACAGAGACTCGGAGAAATGGAAGTCTGGGCACTGGAAGCTTATGGTGCCGCTCATACCCTGCAGGAGATGCTGACGGTGAAATCCGACGATGTGCAGGGCAGAGCCAAGATGTATGAGAGCATCGTGAAAGGCGAAAACATGCCCACCCCGAATATTCCAGAATCCTTCAACGTTCTGGTGCGGGAGCTTCAGGGCTTGTGCCTCGACATTGAAATAGATTGATCCGCTGCCGGATGAATTTCTTTGAAATAGAATTCAAGTAATAAATTATAGAGGTAAATAAATGCAGTCAAAATCAATTCCCAAAAGAGGTTTTAACAGAATAGCAATCAGGATTGCGTCGCCGGATGATATTCTGAATCGTTCCCGCGGTGAAGTAACCAAGCCGGAAACGATTAACTACCGCTCTTTCAGGCCTGAAAAAGACGGCTTGTTTTGCGAGAAAATTTTTGGTCCCATACGCGACTGGGAATGTGCTTGCGGTAAATATAAACGCATACGTTACAAAGGCATAGTATGCGATCGCTGCGGTGTGGAAGTAACTCAAAAATCTGTCCGGCGCGAGCGGATGGGGCATATCATGCTTGCCGTACCGGTAGTGCATATCTGGTTTTTGAGAACCCTGCCAAGCAAAATAAGCGCAGTGCTCGGTATGCCTACAAAAGATATTGAGAGAGTTGTCTATTACGAATCTTATATTGTGGTTCAACCCGGAAATACCGGTCTTCACAAAAAAGACCTTCTTACGGAAGAGCAGTATCTCGAGGTTATGGGCAATCTTTCAAGTCAGGAGCTTAATCTGGATGATGATGACCCTAACAAATTTGTTGCCCTGATTGGCGGAGAAGCCGTTAAAGAACTTTTGAAAAGAGTTGATCCCGACGTAACTTATTATGAACTAAAAGAACAACTGAAAACAGAGACTTCCCAGCAGAAAAAAACTGATATATTGAAAAGGCTCCGTGTCCTTGATTCTTTCAGAACCAAAGACGGGATTGAAGCCGTTAACAACCCTGAGTGGATGGTTCTCGATATTATACCGGTTACGCCTCCCGATCTGAGGCCTCTCGTGCCGCTGGAAGGCGGCAGGTTTGCCACATCTGACCTCAACGATCTTTACAGAAGAGTTATTATCAGAAATAACCGTCTGAAAAGACTGATAGATATTAAAGCGCCCGAAGTAATCCTCAGAAATGAGAAAAGAATGCTTCAAGAATCCGTGGACGCTCTTTTTGACAACAGCCGCAGAGCCGTAAGAAGCGAATCGCAGCGTGCTTTGAAATCTCTTTCGGATACCCTGAAAGGAAAGACCGGAAGATTCCGTCAGAATCTTCTCGGAAAACGCGTCGATTATTCCGGCAGATCCGTTATCGTGGTCGGACCCGAGTTGAAAATACACGAATGCGGGCTTCCGAAGGATATGGCTGTTGAGCTGTTCAAGCCGTTTATTATCAGAAAGTTAATTGAACGCGGACATGTAAAAACCGTGAAAAGCGCCAAAAAGATGGTAGAGCGCAAGACCAATGAAGTTTGGGATATTCTCGAAAAAGTCATTGAGGGACATCCCGTGATGCTTAACCGCGCTCCCACACTTCACAGGCTTGGTATTCAGGCTTTCCAGCCGAGACTCATAGAAGGTAAGGCAATACAGCTTCATCCGCTGTCATGTACCGCATTTAACGCCGACTTCGACGGCGACCAGATGGCTGTACATCTTCCCCTGAGTTTCGAGGCACAGCTCGAAGCGCTGCTTTTGATGCTTGCCCCGCATAACATTATGCATACGCAGAACGGTGATCCGATTGCGGTTCCCTCACAAGATATGGTGCTCGGAGCTTACTATCTTACGAAAATGAAGAAAGACGTTAAGGGCGAAGGCAAGATGTATTCATCGAAGGATGAAGTTATAATTGCTTATAACAGCGGCAACCTTGACATTCATGCAAAAATAAATGTCCGTTTGAACGGCAAGATGATAGAGACGACAACCGGCAGAGTGCTTTTCAATGAGATTACCCCGCAGGAACTCGGCTTTTTAAATGAGGTTCTTGCCAAAAAGCGGCTCAGGCAGATTATCGGCATTTGTTTCAGAAAAGCAGGGCTTGCCAAAACGGTTGAGTTCCTTGATAAACTGAAAGAAACAGGATTCGGTTTTGCTACAAAGGGCGGACTTTCCGTAAGCATTCAGGATGTGGTAGTTCCTACCGAAAAGACCAAAATAATTAACATGGCACAGAAAAAAATTGACGAAATCGAATTTGCATATCAAAACGGAGTTATAAGCGGCGGTGAGAGATATAATAAAATTATAGATACATGGTCAACCGCTACGAATCATGTTGCCGATAAGCTTTATTCGCAGCTTGCAATAGCCAATCAGGGCTTCAACGCATTTTGGATGATGCTCGATTCGCAGGCAAGAGGTTCTAAAGAGCAGATCCGCCAGCTTGCAGGCATGAGGGGTCTTATGGCAAAACCGAAAAAGTCGCTTTCAGGTTCGACCGGCGAACTGATTGAAAATCCTATCATAGCCAATTTTAAAGAAGGTTTGTCTATTTTGGAATATTTTATCTCCACTCACGGCGCCAGAAAAGGTCTTGCAGACACTGCTCTTAAAACGGCTGATGCAGGCTATCTGACCCGCCGTCTGCATGATGTCGCCCAGGATGTGATTATTTCTGAAGATGACTGTGAAGCGGTGCGCGGAGTGGAAATGGCTGCTCTCAAAGAAGGTGAAGAGGTCAAGGAATCTCTTTACGAAAGAATTTTGGGAAGAGTGTCTTTCTACGATGTAATAGATCCGCTGACAGATGAACTTGTCCTCAGAAAAGATGAAGTAATATCAGAGGACATAGCCGAGAAAATCGAGCAGACTTCCATAGAGAGCGTAGTTATACGCTCTGTGCTGACCTGCAGATCGCGCCGCGGCGTATGTGCCAAATGCTATGGTAAAAACTTAGCTACCGGGAAAGTTGTTGATATCGGAGAAGCAGTAGGCACTATTGCCTCACAGTCAATAGGCGAACCCGGCACGCAGCTTACCCTCCGTACTTTCCATACAGGCGGTACGGCATTGCTTGTTGCTTCTCAATCATCTGTTGTTGCTAAATTCAACGGACTGATACAATTTGAAAATATCCGGCTTGTTACTTATGAAGAAGAAGAAGGACAAGTGCAGATTGTGGTAAGCCGCAACGGCATTATTAATATTGTAGATCCGGACAGCAACCGTGTTCTTACAAAATACGACGCTACCTACGGAGCAGTTTTGAAGGTGAGGGAAGGCGATATTGTTAAAAAAGGACAGATGATATACGAATGGGATCCTTACAATACAACTATCGTTACCGAAGCCGCAGGAAAAGTAAGGTACACGGATCTTCAGCACAACATAACTTACCGCGAGGTTAACGACGAACAAACAGGACATATTTCCAAAGTGGTCATAGACTCAAGAGACAGATCAAAATCCCCTACTATTGAGATTCTCGACGATGAAGGAAATATCCAGAAATCATATTCGATACCTACAAAAGCACAGCTGCGCGTGGATGACAACGAGATGGTAGGAGTGGGAACACCGATAGTAAAAATTCCCAGAGACCTCGGAAGAACCAGAGATATTACCGGCGGTCTGCCGCGTGTTACCGAACTTTTCGAGGCACGCGCCCCGCAAAATCCGGCTGTTGTATCGGAAATTGACGGTTATGTTTCTTTTGGTAAGCCGAAACGAGGCTTGCGAGTTATCCAGATAACATCCGAAGACGGTAAAACCAAGTTTGAATATCCCGTTCAGACAGGAAAATACATACTTGTTCAGGAAGATGATTTTGTGCACTCCGGCGACCGTCTTACCGAAGGATCTGTTAATCCGCATGATATTCTTGCCATTAAGGGCGCTCATGCCGTACAGGAATATCTGGTAAATGAAATTCAGGAAGTTTACCGAATGCAGGGTGTGAAGATCAACGATAAGCATATTGAAGTTATTGTCCGTCAGATGCTTCAGAAGGTAAAGGTTACAGAGGCAGGCGATTCTTCCTTCTTAGAAAATGACCAGGTTGATAAGATTGTATTTGAAGATGAAAACGAGAAACTTAAGAAACATGTAATAGTTACGGACAAGGGCGATTCAAAATTCAAGGCAGGACAGCTTGTATCTAAGAGAAAAATCCGCGAAGTAAACACAGACCTTAAAAAGAAAGGAAAGAGAATTGTCGAATTCCGCGGAGCAGAGCCTGCCATTGCCGAGCCTATGCTGCTTGGTATTACGCAAGCTTCATTGTCAACGGAGAGCTGGCTTTCCGCGGCATCCTTCCAGGAAACCACCAGAGTGCTTTCGGAAGCTTCCGTTGCGGGCAAAATAGACAATCTTAACGGACTAAAAGAGAATATCATCCTCGGACAGCTTGTGCCGGCAGGTACGGGGCTTAGACACTATCAGGAAATGATAATTACAAGTGAGATTCAGAATATATTCGGCAGGAAACAAAAAACCGAAGAAGAAATAGCTCTTGAAGAAGCCCGTAAAGCAGAAGAAGCTGAAAAGTATTCGGTTTTGATGTAATTGACTGTTTTTTTGTAAATCGAAAGAGTGAGGATGTCCAACATCTTAAGGGATGTTGGGCATCTCTTTTTTTGGAATACGTTAATACTTTTTTGGATTTGTTAAAACAATGCAAAGAAATACGTATGGCTTGTTAATTTTTTAATTGATTAAATAAAGTTCTAAAAAAAACGTCTAAATCAAATTCCATTCTTGCCGGGCATATTTTTGCAGACATGATGGGGAAATACGTTTAATTCTGAAAATACAATTATTAATATTTTTATAAGAAAATGCAGGATATAAAACAACTTAGGAACATAGGCATAGCCGCCCATATCGACTCCGGTAAAACTACCCTCAGCGAAAGGATATTGTTTTACACCGGTAAGATACACCAGATTATCGAAATCGGCAGTAAATCCGGCTCCGGACCGACCATGGATTCTATGGATCTGGAGCGTGAAAAAGGTATTACAATACAGTCCGCCGCTACATTTTGCAAGTGGAAGGACTGGAGCATCAATCTGATAGACACGCCCGGTCATATTGATTTTACGGTTGAGGTGGAAAGGGCTCTGCGGGTACTCGACGGTGCGGTGCTTGTGTTATGCGGCGTGGGGGGCGTCCAGAGCCAGACTCTTACCGTTGACCGGCAGATGCGTCGCTATAATGTGCCAAGGATTATTTTTATTAACAAAGTTGACAGGGCAGGAGCCAATCCTGATAAGGTAATGGGACAGCTTCACGAAAAACTCAGCCTGAAACCTGCAATGATTACTATGCCGATTGGTCTTGAAGATAAGTTTGAAGGAGTTGTTGACCTTTTGAAGATGAAAGCCGTATATTACGACGGCGATATGGGCGAGAAACTCAGAGAAGAAGAAATACCCGTGCATTTGAGAGATGAAGCGGAAATGCGCCGCGAAAATCTGATAGAGGCAATATCCGATTTTGACGACGGTATCGCAGAAAAATTTCTTGCAGAAGAGGATATCAGCGAAGATGATTTGAAACCGGCTATCAGAAGATTAACAATAGCACAGTTGATAACACCTGTCTTCGTAGGTACTGCCAAGAAAAATAAAGGTGTGCAGACACTGCTGGACGGAATAGGCAGCTTCCTTCCAAGTCCCGATGAAATAAAGACCGAAGCTCTTGATATGGATAATGAGGAAAAACCTCTGCTGTTAAAACCCGTTACCGACAAGCCTGCGGTAGCGCTTGCCTTTAAGCTGGAAGAAGGAAAATTCGGACAGCTTACTTACATGAGAATATATCAGGGCTCGATAAAAAAGGGTGATTATCTTTACAACATGAGCAACAAAAAGAAAATAAAAATACCCCGCCTTATCAGAATGCATGCTTCGAAAATGAACGACATAGCAGAAGCAGGACCGGGTGATATTATTGCCATGTTCGGTGTGGACTGCTCTTCCGGAGACACTTTTACCGACGGTAATGTAAACTATACCATGACATCAATGTACGTGCCCAATCCCGTTCTGGAGCTTGCCATTGCCCCTAAGGAAAAAGCAAAGCAGACAAATTTTTCAAAAGCTCTGAACCGCTTCATAAAAGAAGACCCGACATTCAGAACTAAATATGACGAAGAAAGTCATGAGACAATCATCAGCGGTATGGGCGAACTGCATCTTGAGATCTACATAGAAAGAATCCGCAGGGAATATGACTGCGAAATTAATGTGGGAAGACCTAAAGTAGCCTACCGCGAAGCCATCACAAAACGTGTGGATTTCAACTATATTCATAAGAAGCAGACAGGCGGCGCAGGCCAGTTTGCACGTGTTGGAGGATATATCGAACCGATGGAAGAAGCCACAGAAGAATATGAATTTATCAATAAAATAGTCGGCGGCGTGATTCCGAAAGAATATATTCCGTCCTGCGATAAAGGTTTTCAGGAGCAGATGCAGGAAGGTATCTTAATAGAACAGCCCGTCGCCGGCGTAAGAGTAGAGCTTAACGACGGACAGACACATCCTGTCGATTCATCCGAAAAAGCATTTCATACTGCGGCAAAAATGGCAGTCAGGGAAGCTCTCAGAAAAGCTTCACCCATAATCCTCGAGCCTGTGATGAAGCTGGAAACATCCACGCCGGAAGAATTTCAGGGGCAGGTAATAGGGCTTATCAATCAGAGGAGAGGCATGATTGTCAGCACATCGCTGGAGCATGGATACGTAGTAGTCAATGCCGAAGTACCCTTGAAAGATATGTTCGGCTATGCCACCGATTTGCGGAGCAACACTCAGGGCAAGGCAGAATTCACAATGGAATTCCTCAAATATGCCCCTGTTCCCAAGTCAGTTCAGGAAGAAATTATGAAAGAATATGCCGAGGCAAAGAAAGAAAAAGGAAAATAAATTTAAAAAATAAAAAATATTTCTTGACTTTTTAAATATTTTTTATTATTTTTGCTTGCTCTTGTCAAAACGGCAATATATTTTATATAAATTTTGTGTTTAGAAATAATTTAGAAAGAGGTTTTTTGTGCCGACAATAAGCCAGTTAATACGGAAACCAAGAAAGAAAATAAAGACGAAAAGTAAATCGCCGGCATTGATGTCATGTCCCCAGAGAAGAGGGGTATGTACGAGGGTTTACACATCTACACCCAAAAAGCCGAACTCGGCGCTGCGCAAAGTGGCGCGTGTCCGTTTGTCTAACGGCTTTGAAGTTACCAGTTACATACCCGGCGAGAAGCATAATCTGCAGGAGCACTCTATCGTTTATATAAGGGGCGGCAGAGTGAAAGACCTTCCCGGCGTCCGCTACCACGTCATACGCGGCACAGCCGATACTCAGGGTGTGGAAGGCAGAAATCAGGGAAGAAGCAAATACGGCACTAAAAGACCCAAAAAATAAACCAGAAAAATATTTATTATAAAGATATAAAAGAAAATGAGAAAGCGCAGAGCAGATAAAAGACGTGTAGATCCGGATCCGAAATATTCGGACGTGATTGTTTCCAAGTTTGTAAATAATTATATGCTTGACGGCAAAAAAAATGTCGCAAGGAAGATTTTTTACAATGCGATGGAAATAATTGAGAGCAAAGCCAAAAAAGATCCGATAGAAGTTTTCAAAGAAGCATTAAACAACGTGATGCCCATTTTGGAAGTGCGCTCAAGGCGCGTCGGCGGCGCCACATATCAGGTTCCTACCGAAGTGCGCGAAGACAGGCGCTATGCGCTTGCCATGAGGTGGATTAAGACATATTCAAAGTCGAGACGCGATAAAACAATGGCAGCCCGCCTTGCAGCAGAGCTTATTGCCGCGTCAAACGGCGAAGGCGGATCCATTAAGAAAAAAGACGATACTCACAGAATGGCTGAAGCTAATAAAGCTTTTGCTCATTTTAAATGGTAATATATAAAGATTGTTCTTTGTTAATAGAAGTATTTTAGGTAAAAAAAGATAGCAATGCCAAGGTCAATAGCCATATCGAAGATTAGAAACATAGGGATAATGGCGCATATTGACGCCGGAAAAACCACTACGACGGAAAGAATGTTATTTTATTCCGGTTATCTCCACAGGCTGGGTGAAGTGGACGACGGCACCGCCTTTATGGATTACATGACTCAGGAAAGGGAAAGAGGCATAACGATAATGTCTGCGGCGACGCAGTGCCTCTGGAAAGACCATGCAATAAATATTATTGACACTCCCGGGCATGTCGATTTTACGGCGGAAGTTCAGCGATCACTAAGAGTGCTTGACGGAGCTATCGCGCTTTTCTGCGGCGTCGGCGGGGTGGAGCCCCAGTCCGAAGCCGTTTGGCACCAGGCAGATTTGTACAAGGTGCCGCGCATAGCTTATGTCAATAAAATGGACAGGCTCGGAGCGGATTTCGGCAGAGTGATTAATATGATAAATGAAAAACTCAAGGCTGATCCCGTTCCCGTACAGCTTCCCATTGGTGCTGAGGAGAAATTTGAAGGCATAATCGATCTTTTTAAAATGAGGGCTTATTATTACGACCCCGAAAAATTCGGCGCAGTAATCGAAGAAAGGGATATTCCCGAAAATTTGATTGATGAAGCTGAATCTGCAAGAGCCGAAATGGTCGAAAAAGCCGCGGAAAGCGATGACGAAATACTTGCAAAATATTTGGATGCGGGAGAACTAAGCATAGAGGATATAAAAAAAGGCCTCAGAGCAGGAGTTCTCGGCTTGAAACTGCTTCCGGTATTTTGCGGATCATCTCTGAAAAATGCAGGCGTACAGCCTCTGCTCGACGCCGTAATCGATTTTCTGCCCTCGCCCCTGGAAGTTAAATATTTCCCGGGATATGATATAAAAGACGAAACAAAAAAGCTCACGAGAAAACCCGATGATAATGAGAAATTCTCTGCGCTCGCCTTCAAAATAATTTCCGACCCTTACGTAAAAAAGCTGACATTCATACGTATCTACTCCGGCACTCTTAAAACTGGTTCTTCCGTGCTTAATCCCGCTGCCGACAAAAAAGAAAGAATATTGAAAATTATGAAGATATCGGCAAACAGACGGGAAGAAATAAACGAAGCTTATGCAGGCGACATAGTTGCCATACCCGAACTTCGATTTACTAAAACCGGCGATACCTTATGCGAACCGAAACATCCCATTGTTTATGAAAAAATTTCTTTTCCGGAGCCGGTGATAAATCAGGCAATAGAAGCTAAAACACTGGCAGACCAGAAAAACCTTATGGCTGTTCTCGACAGACTGGTGGAAGAAGACCCCACGCTTAGAGTTGCTGCCGATGAAGAAAGCGGACAGCTTATCCTTTCCGGAGTAGGCGAGCTTCATCTTGAAATAATCCTCGACAGATTGAAAAGAGAGTTCAATATACCCGCAAAAGTAGGAAAGCCGCAGGTTGCTTACAGAGAAACAGTAACCAAAGAAATTCGTCAGAAAGGCAGATTTGACAAACAAAGCGGCGGCAAAAATCAGTTCGGCGAAGTATTGATAGAGATTAGCCCTGCCGAAAAAGGCGCAGGTATAATTGTGGAAAACAATTTGACCGAAGAAATGCTGCCAAAAGAGTTTCATCAGGCTGTTGACAAAGGCATAAATGATGCTCTGCAGGTCGGTCCAAACGGCTATCCCGTTATAGACACTAAGGTAAGAGTAGCCGGCGCAGCTTATGACAGAGAACTTGCAACGGAACTCGGCTATCAGATAGCTGCCACAATTGCAGTTAAAGACGGTCTGAGAAAAGCCGAATCGGTGATATTGGAGCCTATTTTCAAGGTAGAGGTTGTTTCTCCCGATCAATATGTAGGAGATATTATTGCCGACATTAATGCCAGAAACGGCAGAGTAGAAGGAATAACCCAGCAGGGTAACATGCAGGTGATAAAAGCTGCCGCACCACTTGCAAATATGTTTGAATACGTAACTAAACTTCGTTCCGTTAGTCAGGGCAGAGCAGTTTACACGATGGTCTTTTCTCATTATGAGCCTGTTGATAGATGAGATGCATTATAATTTATTGAATACATGGATAAAGAATTGTACTGTGAAAAATTTAATTTATGGTTTTAGAATCTGGGATGGAATAACATTGTATTACGTATTGTCCCGCTTAAAAGGGAGAAAAGACTGTGTTCCACAAAAATTCAAATAAGGTATCAAGTTCTTTATGACGTGATTGTTTCTTTTTGAGAGCAGCTTAAGTTTATTCAAAAAAATTAAGATAAAAATACAAAAAAACAAAAGGTTTTGCCCCCAGCGGGGACAGAGAAAAAATAGTTATTTGATTATATTATTAAACTAAAAAACAATAGATTTTATACATTTTTTTATTTCAAATATAGGAGTTTTTAGAAATGGCAAAGGAAAAATTTGACAGGTCGAAGCCTCACGTTAATATAGGCACTATCGGCCATGTGGACCATGGCAAGACAACCTTGACAGCTGCCATCACGATGGGACTTGCAAAAAAGAACCCCAATCAGGCAGTCCGCTCATTTGATTCAATCGACAACGCTCCTGAAGAGCGTGCACGCGGTATAACAATTGCCACGGCACACGTAGAATATGAAACGGATAACCGCCATTATGCCCACGTTGACTGCCCCGGCCACGCCGACTATATAAAGAATATGATTACCGGCGCCGCCCAGATGGACGGAGCCATTCTGGTATGCGCAGCCGATGACGGCCCCATGCCCCAGACACGCGAACATATCCTTCTGGCACGCCAGGTTGGCGTTCCGAGGATTATTGTTTTTATGAATAAGGTGGATATTGCAGACGAAGAGCTTCTCGAACTTATCGAGATGGAACTCCGCGAACTTCTTGACGCCCAAGAATTTCCCGGCGACGAAATTCCGATTATAAGGGGCAGCGCCCTCCACGCTCTCGATGCAGGCTCTGATCCCGACGCAAAACCTGACGACCCCAGACTTCAGTGCATTTATGAACTGATGGACGCCGTGGACGATTATATCCCCACACCCAAACGCGATACAGACAAACCCTTCCTCATGCCGGTTGAAGACGTATTCTCAATCACGGGACGCGGAACGGTAGGTACCGGCAGAATTGAAAGAGGTATTGTCAAGGTAAATGAAGAAGTGGAAATCGTCGGCTTCGGACTTCATAAGAAAACAACATGTACGGGCGTTGAAATGTTCCGCAAACTTTTGGACGAAGGTCAGGCAGGCGACAACGTAGGTCTTCTTCTCCGCGGTATCGACAAAAACGAACTCGAGCGCGGCATGGTTATTGCGAAACCCGGCTCTATTACGCCTCACCACAAGTTTAACGCACAGGTCTATGTATTGAAAAAAGAAGAAGGCGGGCGCCATACACCGTTTTTCAGCGGATACCGTCCCCAGTTCTATTTCCGTACAACTGACGTTACCGGCAATCTTAATCTGCCCGGCGGCGTTGAAATGGTAATGCCCGGCGACAACGTAGATAATCTTTCAATCGAGCTTATCACTCCCGTTGCAATGGAAGAAGGACTCCGCTTCGCTATCCGCGAAGGCGGCAGAACCGTAGGCGCAGGCGTTGTAACTAAGATTATCGAATAATACCGATATAGATTTTATGATAAAGGGGCAGCAGAAAGCTGCCCCGCTATACATGAAATAATAGCAGGAGTTGAAATTGGCAACACAAAAAATAAGAATTAAGCTGAAGTCTTATGATCATAATCTGATCGACAAATCGAGCGAAAGAATTGTGCATACGGTTCAGCAGACAGGAGCGGCAATTCGCGGACCTATACCTTTGCCGACAAAGCGAACGGTTTATACAGTCTTGAGGTCGCCCCATGTAGATAAAAAATCGAGGGAACAGTTTGAAGCAAAAATTCACAAGAGATTGATTGACATTCTCAACTCCACGCAGAAGACGATTGACGCACTGATGCGGTTAGAACTGCCCGCCGGAGTTGATGTGGAAGTAAAAGTGTAACTTAGGAGAAAAAAATGAAGGCTGCTATTCTTGGCAAAAAAGTCGGCATGACAAGTTTTTACGACGAAAACGGCACACAAATACCCGTAACGGTTATCGAAGCGGGACCGTGCCCCGTCACTCAAATAAAAACCGAAGATAAAGACGGGTACAAAGCTGTCCAGATTGGGTTCGAGGAGGTCAGCTCCAAAAAAGCAAACAAACCCATGAAAGGGCACTTTGCCAAAGCCAGCGTCGCGCCGACACGATATTTGAGAGAATTCAGAGACCTTGAAAACGATAACGAATATGAAGTTGGGCAGAATGTAACGGTAGAGCAATTTCAAAAAGGCGACAAGGTAAAGGTTTCAGGTAAAACTATAGGACGCGGGTTCCAAGGTGTTATGAAAAGACACAATTTCAGCGGCGTAGGCATGATGACACACGGTCAGTCTGACCGCCAGCGCCATCCAGGCTCCATAGGTCAGTCATCTTACCCTTCAAGGGTTATCAAAGGAGTTAAAATGGGAGGCAGAATGGGCGGTAAACGCGCATCCGCCAGAAATTTGGAAGTCGTTGAGGTACTCTCTGATCAAAATTTAATTATAATAAAAGGCAGCGTACCCGGAGCAAAAAATTCATTATTGGAAGTAATTAAGCAATAAGGCATAAGAAAATGAACAAAGCAGTATATACAAAAGACGGCAGTCAAAGCGGCGAGGTTAACCTCCCCGACCATATCTTTGCCATCGAGCCGAATGAGCATGCTATGCATCAAGCTGTGGTGACATATCTTGCACATAAAAGGCGGGGTACGCACAGCACCAAAACAAGGAGCGAAGTAAGAGGCGGAGGCAGAAAACCATGGAGACAAAAAGGCAGAGGCACTGCACGCGCCGGCTCCATCCGCTCTCCATTGTGGACAGGCGGCGGCACGATATTCGGCCCCAGACCACATGACTATAAAAACAAAATTAACAAAAAAGTTAACAGGCTTGCAAAAAAATCCGCTCTCTCTTTAAGATGTTCAGAAGACAATCTTAAAGTCGTAGAAGATTTTTCACTCGAGGAAATAAAAACAAGAGAAATGTTTGAAATACTCGAAAATCTCGAGCTTGACTATGAAAAAACACTTATTCTTCTTCCCGAAGAAGATTACCATGTATATATGTCTTCACGAAACATACCCGGAGTGCTTGTTAAGCCTGCAAAAAATATCACGGCATACGATATCCTAAACCATAAAAAACTGCTCCTCCTGAAAGGATCAATTCAAAAACTCGAAGAACTTTTTAACGGTCAATCCAAAACAAAAACAGTTTCAGGCAGTATAGAAAGCAGGGAAGAGCTTGAGGAAATACAGGATGAAATGGCAGAAAAAGCTCCCGCAGACCTTGAAGAAGCTTATGCCGAACCGGTTGAAAACATTGAAGAACAAGATTTGAAGAAGCCGGCAGACGAACTGCACATGGAAATAAAAGAGGAAGTGCAGGAATCAGAGGAAGATGCTGAAACTGAAGTTGAAGACGAAGCCGTAACCGAAGCTTTAAAAACAGAAGACATAACAGAAGAAACAAAAGTTGAAGAACAAGAACCTGAAAAACAAGATTCAGACGAAGAACAATCCGGCGAAGACAGCGAAGAAAAAAATAAAGAATAATAAGCCATAGAGGTATAATAATGGAAATTATAAAAAGACCTGTTATCACAGAAAAAGCTATGAAGCTCGGAGAAATCAATCAATATGTCTTCGAGGTCGATCGCAGGGCTAACAAAATTGAAATCAAGAGAGCCATAGAAGAGCTTTTCGAAGTAAACGTCAGAAGCGTGAGAACGGCTATAATCAAAGGTAAGAATAAACAAAGATATACCCGGCAGGGTATTCAGCGCGGCAGAGCAGCCACAATCAAGAAAGCTTTTATCACCCTGCAGGAAGGACAGACAATAGACATAGTATCCGGGGCTGCGGGATAATATACGATTATTTCGGGTAAACAGGATGCTTGCAATTTTTGAAAATTTTATAATAATTACATAAAGAAGAACAATGGCACTGAGACAATTAAAACCGATAACACCAGGCACGAGGCATTACTCCGTAAGCAGCTTCGAGGAGATTACTACGGACAAACCGTATAAACCTCTTCTTGCTCCTCTGAAAAAATCCGGCGGAAGGAACTCAACCGGCAGGATCACCTCAAGGCACCGCGGAGGAGGACATAAAAGACGCTACAGAATAATCGATTTTAAGCGTAAAAAACTGAATATGCCGGCGGAAATAGTTTCCATCGAATACGACCCCAACCGGTCGGCAAGAATAGCACTGGTAAAATATGAAGACGGCGAGCATAAGTATATAATCGCTCCCGACAAACTAAAAGTAGGTGATACTATAGTAACAGGGCCGGATGCTGAATACAAAGACGGAAATTCACTGCCGCTCGGAAAAATTCCCACAGGTTTGTTTATCCACTGCATAGAGCTCAAACCCGGAAAGGGAGCTCAGCTTTGCCGCAGCGCCGGAACATCGGCACAGCTGGTCGCTGTTGATAAACAATACGCGCAGGTAAAACTGCCTTCCGGTGAAATCAGAATGGTGCCTGCCGTATGCTATGCCACTTTAGGTACCGTAAGCAACCGGCAGCATGAAAACATTCTGTGGGGCAAGGCAGGAAGAAGCCGCTGGAGAGGCATCAGACCTCAGACCAGAGGCATGTGTATGAATCCAATTGACCATCCCATGGGAGGCGGAGAAGGTACATCCAAATCGGGCGGAGGACGCCAGCATCCCGAATCACCATGGGGACAGTATGCAAAAGGTCTTCATACACGCAAGCCCAAGAAGAAGTCTAATAAATATATCATACGCAGAAGAAAGAACAAATAATTAATAAAAGAGGTTGAACTAATGTCCCGTTCGTTAAAAAAAGGATATTTTGTACATTACAAACTGCTGCAAAAAGTAGAAGCGGCACAACAGTCAAAGAAGAAACAGGTAATTAAAACTTGGTCGCGCGCCTCTACCATTACTCCCGATTTTGTGGGACTTACAATAGCAGTACATACAGGAAACAAATTTCTCCCCATATACATCAGTGAAAATATGGTCGGACATAAACTCGGCGAGTTTGCCTTGACAAGGATGTACAGGGGACATTCAGGACACAGGAAAGAACAGCGTAAGAGCTAAATATTAGTTTTGGAGAAAACAAAATGGAAACAAGAGCCGTAAAAAAACATTTAAGATCATCGCCCAGAAAAATGAGACTGGTCGTTGACCTGATAAGAGGCAAAAAAGCCTCCGAAGCCTTCGACATCCTTCGCTTTACCAATAAATTGGCTGCCAAAGATGTGGAAGCAGTTCTGCGCTCTGCTATCAGCAATTTGTCAAATTTTGAAGACGGCAGGACATTCAGCCCCGAAAATGTGTGGGTAAAAGAAGCATTTGTAAATCAGGGACCCACCCTGAAAAGAATTCAGCCCGCGCCCATGGGCAGAGCTTACAGAATCAGAAAACGCAGTAATCATCTGACAATAGTTGTAGAATCTGAAGAAGAATTTTAAAACAAAGGAGTTATAAACATTGGGACAGAAAACAAATCCGATAGGCTTAAGACTTGGCATCATAAGAGGCTGGGATTCTAACTGGATAGACAGCAAAAACACAGCCGAGAAGCTCTACGAAGACCATAAGGTAAGAACTTACCTTAAAAACCGTCTTCAGAAAGCCGGTGTGGCAAGAGTCATCGTTGAGCGTACAGCCAAGCAGATGCGTATTACTATCAATACATCGCGGCCCGGCGTCATAATCGGAGCAAAAGGAAAGGAAATAACCCTTCTGGAAAAAGAATTGTCAAAGATTACAGGCAAAAACGTAAAAATTCTTATCAGCGAAATAAAAAGACCGGAACTCGATGCACTACTCGTTGCTGATAACATAGCACAGCAGATTGAAGGCAGGATATCTTTCCGCCGTGCCATGAAGCAGGCTGTTTCAGCATGTATGAGAATGGGCGGTGTGGGTATTAGAGTGATGTGCTCCGGCAGACTCGGCGGTGCGGAAATGTCCAGAGTGGAGCAGTACAAAGAAGGCAGAGTGCCGCTGCATACACTTAGAGCCGATATTGATTACGGTACCGCAGAGGCAAAAACCATTTACGGTATCATCGGCATTAAAGTATGGATTTGCAAAGGTGAAATAATAGGCAAGGCAAATATTTAATCTGAGAATTTTTTTAAAAATATATTAAAGAAAAACAATGTTATCACCAAAAAGAATACGGTACAGGAAAACACAGCGAGGAAGAATGCGCGGCAAAGCCCAGAGAGGCAGTCAAGTGCATTTCGGAGCTTACGGTCTGAAGACCATGGATTTTGCATGGCTGACAAACCGGCAGATAGAAGCAGCCCGTATTGCAATAAACCGCTTCTTGAAACGTGAAGGCAAACTTTGGATTAGAATTTTTCCTGACAAACCTTACACAAAGAAGCCCGCGGAAACACGCCAGGGCAGCGGCAAGGGAAGTCCCGAAGGATGGGTGGCGCCTGTAAAACCCGGTAGAATACTGTTTGAAGTATCCGGCGTAAAAAAAGAAGATGCTCAGGAAGCACTCCGGCTGGCTTCGCATAAGCTGCCGATTAAAACAAAATTTGTTTCACGTATAGATTTGGTAGAATAATGAAACCGCGTAAGACACAAGACCTGAGAGAATTTACAGATGAAGAACTGCACCAATCGCTGGAAGAGGCAAGAGAAACTCTTTCCAAGCAAAGATTCCAGCACGCTCTGCGGCAGTTGCAGGATACCAGTTATCTTTCGATATTAAAAAAAGATATAGCGCGAATAAGCACAATTATCAAAGAACGCGAATTTGCAAAAAGTGAATAGGAAAAAATATGGATAACGAAAAAAATATGGATAACGAAAAAAATAACCCGGAAATGGAGAAAACCGAAGAATCGGAAGAAACCGGAATGTCTCCTCAAAAAGAGAGTGAAAGCATCGGCACGGAAAATAATTCTTCTGATATGACAGACGAGTCTTCCGAAGAAGCAGAGGTTATCACAGAAGATGATTCCGTAGAGATCAGCAGTGAAAAAGATGCAGTAACACCGGAAGAATCCGAATCATCTGATGAACAACAAGAAGCAGCCGCTCACATTGAAGATGTAAATGAAGAATCGACAGCACAGGCACCGCCGGCGGTAGAGTCTGCAGATGAACTTGAAGCTGCCGATGAAACTCCCGTTGTGAAAGCTTCTGAAATACCCCCACCAGATACCTCCGGCATTAGTCAAGAAGATATAGAAAGTCCGCCTGAATCTGAATCCTCATCAGAAATTGAAGCGGTCGAAACAGGAGAGAAAACTGAAGAAGCCAAGAAAAAGAATCCTTATAAAAGGATAATGCAGGGTAAGGTAAGCTCTGATAAGATGGATAAAACCATTGTCGTTACCATAGAACGATACATAAAGCATCCTGTTTACAAAAAATATTATAAAATGAGCAAAAAAGTATTGGCGCACGATCCTGAAAACACATGCAGCAAAGGCGATATTGTAAAAGTAAGAGAGCATCGCCCGATTAGCGCCAGGAAAAGATGGGAAATGATTGAAATTGTTGAAAGAGCTAAGTAATCTTTAAGGAATAATAACATGGTCAGAGAAGAAACTGCGTTATCGGTTGCCGACAATTCCGGCGCCAGGAAAGTTAAAATAATAAGAGTACTGGGCGGACACGGCAAAAAATATGCCTCGCTCGGAGATTTGGTTGTAGTAACTGTTAAGACCGCTCTGCCAAACTCCAATGTAAAAAAAGGCGAAGTATGCCGCGCGGTAATTGTAAGGACAAAAAAAGAAGCGCGCAGAAAAGACGGCACTTTTATCAGATTTGATGACAATGCCGCAGTTATACTGAATACTCAGGGAGAACCACGCGGCACTCGTATTTTCGGTCCGGTAGCACGCGAGCTCCGCGAAAGAAACTTTATGAAAATTGTGTCCCTTGCACCGGAAGTAATATAAATTTTGATAATAAGATCCGGAGAGATAAAAGATGAAATTCAGAATTAAAAAAGGCGATATGGTAAGGGTAATCAGCGGTAACGAGAGCTGGGATGATACTCCCCGGAGAGTTCTCGAGGTTTACCCAAAGAAAAACAAAGTACTCGTGGAAGGCGTAAACGTCCGAAAAAAACACGAGCGCCCCAGCCAGAAAAATCAAAAAGGCGGTATAGTCAGCAAAGAGATGCCCGTTGATTACTCTAACGTAATGGTAGTCGATTCCAACAATCAGCCGACAAGAATCGGCGTAAGATACGAAGAAAGAGACGGAAGAAAGTCGCCGGTACGCTATGCAAAGACGACTGGGAAGAACTTATAAGATTTTTTAGAACAGAGGAATGGATTATAAAAAAATCCGGTGAAATGTAAAATTGAATGAATCAAAACTTTGAAGCATACAGGCTGAGATTTGAAATATATTAAAAATTAATTGTTAGTAAGATAAAGAGTCATGGCAAAACAACAGAACAAGAAAAGCGGAAGCCCTTTTGGAGCAGCCTCAAAAAAGGTTGATTTCAAACCTGAAGGCAAAAGGCTGGAAGATTTAAAGTTGAAAAAAGGTGAAAGCCTGCCGCCGCCGAGACTGGCAGATTTCTATAAAAAGGAAGTAGTGCCGGCAATGATGAAAAAATTCGCTTATAAATCGGTAATGCAGGTGCCTAAACTGGAAAAAATCACTTTGAACATGGGAATAGGTCAGGCAACGCAGGATCAGAAACTGCTCCAAAATGCCATAAATGAATTGGAACTTATCTCCGGACAGCGGCCTATGGTAACGAAATCTAAAAAGGCAATTTCTAACTTTAAACTGCGCCAGGGTATCCCGATAGGCTGCAAAGTTACTCTCAGACGTGCCAGAATGTTTGAATTTTTAGACAGGTTTATCAATATAGCCGCCCCACGTATCAGGGACTTTCGCGGATTCAGCGATAAATCTTTCGACGGCAGAGGCAACTATACCGTCGGTATAAAAGAACAGATCATTTTTCCGGAAATCGACGTTGATAAGGTCGGAAGAATTACCGGACTGGACATCTCATTTGTAATGAGCGCAAATAACGACGAAGAAGCGCGATCACTTTTAACTGAATTTGGTTTTCCGTTTACTAAAAGGATAGAGAGCTAATATGTCTAAAACATCAGTTTACGCAAGAAACGAGAAGAGAAAAGAACTCGCCCGGAAGTATGCAGAAAGAAGGGCGGAGCTTAAGGAAAAAGGAGATTACGAAGCGCTGCAGAAGCTGCCGAGGAACTCTTCGCCTTCCCGCATACGCAACCGCTGTTCCATCACGGGCAGAGGCAGAGGAGTTTACAGGAAATTCGGACTTTGCAGAAATATGTTCCGCCAGATGGCTTTGGATGGAAAAATACCAGGTATTAGAAAAGCAAGTTGGTAATAAATTATAAATAAGGAATAAAAATGCCGGTAACAGACTCAATAGGCGACTATTTGACAAGAATTCGCAACGCAGGAGCGGCGAATATGAAAACCGTTGAAATCCCCGGTTCCAATACCAAAAAGGAAATTACAAGGATTTTAAAAGACCAGGGATATATCAGCGATTTTGAATTTAATGACGAAGGCTATCAGGGTACTATTAAAATAATCCTGAAATATTATAAAAGCGAGCCTACCATAAAGGATATAAAAAGGGTAAGCACTCCCGGCAGAAGAGTGTATGCTCCGGCAAAAAGGCTCCCCCGTGTGAATAACGGACTCGGAATAGCAATTATTTCCACTTCACATGGTGTGATGAGCGACAAAGAAGCCCGCAGTAAGAATATAGGCGGGGAAGTTTTGTGTACAGTATGGTAATTTTTAAACGTGTACAGAGTGAAAAATTTAATTAATAAGGAGTAAAGCCGTGTCACGAATAGGCAATAACCCGATAGAAATACCACAAAAAGTGCAGGTAAGCATTCAGGAAAATGTGCTCACCGCAAAAGGACCAAACGGTGAACTGACGGTACCCATACCGGACGTAATAGAGCATAAACTGGAAAACAACGTACTTACTTTTTCCAGAGTAAACGAAGAGAAACGCAGCAAATCGCTTCACGGCTTGACGCGCTCTTTAGCAGCAAACGCTATCGAGGGTGTTTCAAAAGGGTTTACCAAGACGCTGCAGTTTGAAGGAGTCGGTTACAAGGTGGAAGTAGTGGGAGACAGACTTCTTTTTCGGCTCGGATTTTCACATCCCATCTTGATAGTACCTCCTCCGGGTATTTCTTTTGAAGTGCCGAAAGCACCGATAAACACGATTTACATAAAAGGAGCCGATAAACAAATGGTGGGCGAAATAGCTGCAAGAATAAGACGTCTCCGTCCGCCGGAGCCGTACAAAGGCAAAGGACTTCGCTATATGGGCGAATATATCAGAAGAAAAGCAGGAAAAGCTGCTGTTTAATCATTAAGAAATAATTTTGTAAAAAGTTACTGAGATAACAGTTATGGACAGGTTAACATCGAAACAGTTGAGATACAGGCGCCGCAGAAAACACGTAAGAAAGAATGTTATCGGTACCGACGATAGACTGCGGCTGAACGTTTTCAGAAGCGGCAAGCACATGTATGCCCAAATTATCAATGATAACAGCGGCGAAACCCTTGTGCAGGCTTCTACTATTGATAAGGAACTGAAAGAGCGGGTCAAGCCCGACATGAAAAAAACAGAACTCAGCAAATTGGTCGGAGAAGAAGTCGCAAAAAGAGCACTCGATAAGAATATTAAAAAAGTTGTTTTCGACAGAAACGGCTTTCTATATCACGGTAGAATAAAAGCATTGGCTGATGCCGCCAGAAAAGGCGGTCTTGATTTTTGAAAAGAAATTAATGATAATTAAATATCAAGGACAAAGGAGAAATCTTGAGTAAGATAAAATCTTCAGAACTCGAATTAAACGACAAGCTTGTGTACGTCGGCAGAACGGCAAAGGTTGTGAAAGGCGGACGCCGCTTTAATTTTTCCGCAATTGTTGTGGTGGGAGACGGCGAAGGACACGTCGGATACGGACTCGGTAAAGCCGGTGAAGTTGTCGATGCTGTTACCAAAGCTACCGATGCCGCTAAGAAAAACATTACTAAAATCAGGCTTCAAAACAACACGATACCCCATCAGGTTATCGGCAAATACGGCGCTGCAAAGGTGCTGATTCGTCCTGCAACTCCCGGTACCGGCGTTATTGCCGCAGGAGGAGTCCGTGCTATTCTCGAGCTGGCAGGAGTAAAAGACGTACTTACGAAGAATATCGGTTCGTCTAATCCGCACAATACTGTTAAAGCTGCTATGAAGGGGCTTGCTTCTCTGGAAGATGCACAAGCAGTTGCCGAAAGAAGAGGCGTGGACATAAAGAAAGTGATTTTTGGTTAGCAGTGAGCCATTGATGCTCAGAAAAGTAAAGATTTTTTGTAACCCCTTTTACAGGTTGAAAAATGGTTAAAAAATTGAAAGTAACGCAGAAACGAAGCGTTATTAAAAAGCTTCAGAAACAAAAAGACACAATAAAGGCGCTCGGGCTTGGCAGACCTAATTATACCAATGTACTGCCGGACAATCCCCAGACGCGCGGCATGATAAAAGTTGTGGAGCATTTAGTTGAGGTTGAAGAAATTTCTGAATAATAAATTTTGGTGATAAAATGAAACATATTGGCAACTTAACTTTTGCCGAAGGCTCTAAGAAAAAAAGAAAAAGAATAGGCAGAGGTCAAGGCTCCGGCTACGGCGGCACTTCTACAAAAGGACATAAAGGTCAGCAGTCACGCTCCGGCTTCGGATTAAAGCTCGGCTTTGAAGGCGGTCAGATGCCGCTGAACAGAAGAGTTCCCAAGTTCGGTTTTTACAACCGTTTCCGCAAATACTACGAAATAGTCAATGTAGGGCGGCTGCAGGAACTGGCTGATAAAAATCTTTTTGAAGGCGGTGCTGTTACACCCGAACTTCTGCTAAGACTCGGTGTGGTTAAAAAATCTCATCTTCCTGTCAAGATTCTAGGTGACGGAGAACTCACTGCTTCACTGAAAGTGGAAGCACACAAATTTACGAATTCTGCCAAACAAAAAATTGAATCAGCGGGAGGGACGGTAACTATCCATGGCTAATTTTGTACAGACGATTCAAAATATTTTCAAGATAGAAGAACTGCGAGATCGTGTGCTTTTCACTCTCGGTATTTTGGTCGTTGTCCGTATTGGCGCTTACATAACGCTGCCGGGTATCAACGTGGAAGCACTTCAGGCAAGTTCCGCAGGCGACGCAAACACAATTTTCGGCTTGTTTGACTTGTTCGTAGGAGGAGCATTTTCCAATGCGGCAATTTTTGCACTCGGTATTATGCCGTATATTACTTCTTCAATTATCTTCCAGCTTGCCGGCGTTGTAATACCGGAGATACAAAAGCTTCAGAAGGAAGGCGAAGAAGGAAGACGCAAAATCACTCAGTACACACGTATCGGAACAGTCTTAATCTCAGCGCTTCAGGCATGGGGCATCAGCATAAGGCTGATAAACATGCCGGGATCAAACGCAGGCGAGGTTGTACCGGAACCCGGATTTCTTTTTACCATGACTACACTCTTTTTGCTGACGGCAGGTACTGTGTTTATGATGTGGCTCGGCGAGCAGATAACGGAAAGAGGAATAGGAAACGGTATTTCGCTGATAATTATGATTGGTATTATAGCACGTTTTCCTGCTGCTCTCTTTCAGGAATATAAACTTGTGGAAACAGGCCAGAGAGTATGGGTATTTGAAGTTATTATCTTAGGATTTCTTGTTGCCATCATTGCAGGCGTGATATTAGTTACGCAGGGAGCGAGACGAATACCCGTTCAATATGCCAAACGGGTGGTCGGCAGAAAGGTCATGGGCGGCGTTACGCAGTATATTCCTCTCAGAGTAAATACCGCAGGTGTTATGCCCATTATTTTTGCCCAGGCTCTGATGTTTATTCCAAACACAGTCCTGAGTTTCTTCCCTGACAGCCCAAGCATAATATGGCTTGCTCAGCTTTTCAGTTACGATTCTTTTGTTTATGCAGCCATTTACGGCATAATGATTGTCTTTTTCACATTTTTCTATACCGCAATCGTTTTCAATCCGCAGGAAATGGCTGACAACATGAAAAAACAGGGCGGTTACATACCCGGCATTCGTCCCGGCAAGCCCACAAAAGATTATATTGATACGATACTTACAAGAATAACACTGCCGGGTTCGATTTTCCTGGCTATTGTAGCTGTACTTCCTACATTTGTGATTAATATCTTCGGACTGTCAATGACTTTCGCACAGTTCTTCGGAGGTACATCACTGCTTATAATCGTAGGAGTTGCGCTTGATACACTTCAGCAGATAGAATCGCATCTACTGATGCGTCATTACGACGGATTTATGAAGAGCGGCAAGATGAAGGGCAGAGTAGGACAAGGCGGATTTTAGCAGAATCATTAAAAATTTTCAAAGGGTATAGTTTTTTGAAATTAACCCGCGGCGGCTTTTATGAAACACGAAAGAAATACACAAGGCAAATCGCATTTGATAAAAATTCAGTCAGAAATAAGCCTGATTGAAAAATCATGCAGGATAGTTGCCGAAACTTTGACCCTTGTGGGAAAACACGTAAAAGCCGGCGTTGAAACTCAGGAACTTGATAAAATAGCAGAGGATTACATACGTTCCCATAATGGCAGACCCGCTTTCAAGGGATACAGAGTTGAAAATTTGGTTTTTCCCGGCACTCTGTGCATTTCAATTAATGACGAAATAGTGCACGGCATACCTTCCCGGCGCAGGCTGAAAGAAGGTGATATTGTTTCGGTGGACTGCGGCTGTGAAAAAGACGGTTATTACGGAGACAGCGCTGTTACATTTGCAGTCGGAGAAATCGACGAAAAGAAAAAACGCCTCATGAAAATTACACAGGAGGCATTGTTCGTTGGAATAGAGCAGGCAAAGAACAGAAACAAGGTGTATGACATTTCTCGCGCCGTGCAGGACTACGTTGAAAAAAACGGATATTCGATAACTCGCGAGCTGGTTGGACACGGCATAGGAAAAAAACTGCACGAAGAACCGCCTGTGCCCAATTTTGTGCCGCCGCTGCTTCACCGTTCGCAGTATCCTAACATGAAACTGCTCAACGGTATGACAATTGCCATTGAACCTATGGTTCATGCCGGAAAAAAAGAAGTGAAAACAGGTAGCGACGGATGGCTCGTTTCAACTGCCGACGGCAGTCCT
This sequence comes from uncultured Hyphomicrobiales bacterium, assembly GCA_964577665.1. Classification (GTDB taxonomy): domain Bacteria; phylum Bacteroidota; class Ignavibacteria; order Kapaibacteriales; family UBA2268; genus CAYVTD01. The sequence continues at coordinate 4,646 of CAZOBD010000019.1, read as the reverse complement.
GCTGCACATTTTGAACACACGGTGCTCATTGATAACGGGAAAGCAAAAATTTTAACTTTGAGAGACGATTAAGTAAGTACAATTAATTTGAAAACAGTGAAACATTATGGCAAAACAAGAACTTATAAGATTAGACGGCACAATAGAAGAGACTCTGCCTAATACTCAGTTCATTGTCCGTTTTGAAAACGGTCATAAAGTTCTTGCGTATATTTCAGGAAAAATGCGGATGAATTTTATCAAGATCCTTCAGGGCGATAAAGTAACGGTAGAGCTTTCCCCTTATGACCTTTCAAAAGGCAGGATCGTTTACAGATATAAATAATCATTAACACAATCTTAGAAAATAAAAAATAATATATATCGCAGGAGATTTAATTATGAAAGTACAGGCATCGGTAAAAAAAAGGAACCCCGGCGACAAAATTGTCAAAAGGAAAGGCAGAGTTTATATTATAAATAAGAAAAATCCGCGATTCAAGCAGAGACAAGGATAATTTTAAATAAATAAGGAGTAAGATAAAGTGGCACGTATAGCTGGAATAGACCTGCCCAAAAACAAAAGGGGAGTAATCGGACTGACTTATATATTCGGTATCGGCAAGTCAACCTCTCAGGAGATACTTGAAAAAGCCGGTATCAGCGAAGATAAAAGAGTAAACGAATGGACCGATGATGAAATTGCTCAGATCCGTTCGGTACTTCAAGACTTTAAAGTTGAAGGTCAGCTCCGCACGGAAGTGCAGATGAACATAAAAAGACTGATGGACATCGGCTGTTACCGCGGCATCCGCCACAGGCGAGGTCTGCCCGCAAGGGGTCAGAGAACACGCACAAACGCGCGTACCAGAAAAGGAAAACGCAAAACAGTGGCAGGAAAGAAAAAAGCTGCAGCCAAGAAGTAGTATTTACTGCACTTGTCTGATTTTTGAAAGATTTGTTTTATTAAATATACAGATATAAATGGCACAGAAGAAAAAAGCAAAAAAGAAAATCTTAGCCGATTCGCACGGCAAAGCGTTTATCCGTGCTACTTTTAACAATGTGATGGTTACTATCACAGATATGTACGGAAATGCTCTTTGCTGGTCATCGGCAGGCAGAAACGGCTTTCGCGGCTCAAAGAAAAACACTCCCTATGCCGCACAGGTATCTGCGGAAAAAGCCGCTAAAGAAGCTTATGACATGGGTCTGAGAAAAGTTGACGTTGTAGTAAAAGGCCCCGGCTCCGGCAGGGAAGCAGCTATCAGATCGCTTACTCAGGCAGGGCTTCAGATACACAGTATCATCGATAAAACACCCATTCCCCACAACGGCTGCCGACCCCCGAAAAGAAGGAGAGTCTGACAGCATTATTTTTTTGGTATAATTGAACGCTTTTTGTAAACAACAGTTTAAGTTGATAGTTATGAATATACAAATGCAAATGCCCGACGGGGTACAGATTGACGATGAAGTTTCACCGAATGAAGCCAAATTTACCATGCAGCCTCTTGAACAGGGCTATGGCGTTACTATTGGCAACACTTTAAGAAGAATATTAATATCGTCAATACCCGGAGCGGCTATTATCGGGTTGAAGATCAGCGACGTTTTGCACGAGTTCCAGACTATTCAGGGAGTTGTGGAAGATGTTTCCGAAATCATTTTGAATCTGAAGCAGGTTAGATTCAAAATCCTTGATAAAAAGACTCAGAGAATTTCTTTTCATCTGAAAGGTCCGCACAACTGGACTGCCAAGGATATTCAGGATGCTTCAGACCAAATTGAGATTACAAATCCAGACCAGCACATCGCCGCTTTGGCAGAGGATGCCGAATTCGATGTGGAGCTCCGCATCGGCGTCGGCAAGGGGTATGTTCCCTCAGAAGAACAGGTCATAGTCGATTACCCCATCGGGATGCTGCCTTTGGATGCGATTTACACTCCGATAAAAAATGTGATTTACGAAGTGGAGCCATACCGCGTCGGACAGAAAACAGATTATGAGAAATTAGTTCTTGATGTTATCACAGACGGCACTATTACACCGCACGACGCCGTCCACCTTGCTGCAAAAATAATGCACGACCATATTAAATTCTTCATTAGTTTTGACGAGCTGAAAGATGAACAGCAGCAGCAGGACCTTGCCGAAGAAGAGGTGAAAGAAGCTGAAAGAAACCGTCTTCGTAAGATTTTGCTTACACCGGTGGACGAACTGGAGCTTTCGGTACGCGCTCACAACTGCCTGAAAGCGGCAAATATTAAAACTCTTGCCGAACTCGTACAGCTTCAGGAATCGGAATTGCTTAAATTTCGCAATTTCGGACGCAAATCTTTGGCAGAGCTTACAGAGGTCGTTCAGCAGTTTGGCTTGGAATTCGGTATGAATGTTGACCGCTTCATCAAAGAAGAAACAAAGATAAGCGACCTAAATGATATTTTTTAAACACCGGAAAAAAATTTAAGAATATAAATCTGGCAGGAAAAGAAAAATGAGACATCTACGTAAAGGCAGAAAATTAAAAAGAACGAGCAGCCACCGCAGAGCGCTTCTACGAAGCCTTGCTATGCAGCTTTTCGAGCATAAAAGGATTTCTACAACAGAAGCCAAGGCAAAAGAACTGAGGCCATTTGCAGAAAAACTTATCACAAAAGCAAAACACGCCATGCACCGCGAAAAGCAGGGGCAGCTTGCCGAAGGGCAGAAGATAGACATCCACAACCGAAGAATAGTGGCAAAGGATATCAGAAGAAAAGCTGTTTTACAGGAACTTTTCGATACAATCGCTCCCATGGTAGAAGAAAGAGAAGGCGGATATACACGCATCATTAAAACCGGTTTCAGAAGAGGCGACGGCGCCGACACTGCAATAATTGAACTGGTTGACTGGTCAGCTCCTCAGGACGGCGCTGTAAGGTCGAAAAGAAAAAGAACTCAGCCTCCCAAAAAAGTTAAAGTAAAACCTCAGGAAGAAGAAGAAGAAATTATTGAAGAAGAGGAAATGGAGGAAGAACTCGAAGAAACTGATGAAGAAATCAGCTCGGAAGAAGAAACTGAAGAAGCAGTTGAGTCAGAGTCAGAGTCAGAAACTGAAATTGACGAAGCGCCGGAGGAAACAGCCGAAGCAGAGCCTCAGGATATTGAGGAAGAAGAAACCGAAATCACTTCCCCGGAACAAACAATAGAAGAACCGGCTGCCGAAACTTCTCAGGAAGAAAAAAAGGATGAACCTGAAGCAAGTACTCCCGTCGAAGGCGAAGAAGTTTCGAAAAAAAACGAAGAGCCCTCAGACGAAGAAACTAAAGCTGAGGAAGAAAACAAAGAAGAAGAAGATAAGAAAAAGGATTAATAATATAAAGAATATTTATTGTTCGTAAACGCCTGCTAATTTAGCGGGCGTTTTTTTTAACACAATTCAATTTTTTGTAAAATGATAGAGATAAACACAGAAAATAATTTTGACGGCATAATAGATAAACTCAGCAACGGCAGTGAGTTTGATGTTGTGCACCATCGGTCACTGCGCCAGATACCTCTCCCGAGCGCAGAAGGCTTGAACAGCGCTATGGAATGTCTTAAGCAGATAATCTTCCCCGGTTTTTACGGAAAAACACATATAAAAAAAGAAAACATTCGTTATCATATTGGTTCTCTTCTGCATCAGGCTTTTGGTATCCTTTCAAAACAGATAAACAGAGGACTTTGTTTCGACTGTACCGATTTGAGCAAATCATGCGGCGACTGCGAAGATCAGGCAAGAAAAATCACTGCGGGTTTCATTACCAAACTTCCTGAAATAAAGCGTATGCTTGCCGAAGACGTTATCGCCGCTTATAACGGAGATCCCGCTGCTAAAAGCTTCGGTGAGGCTATTTTCTGTTACCCCAGCATACAAGCTCTTACTCACCACCGTGTGGCACATGAGATTTTAAAATACGATGTGCCGCTTATTCCAAGAATTATTTCTGAGATGGCTCATGCAGATACAGGCATTGATATTCATCCTGGCGCTCAGATAGGGGAGAGGTTTTTCATTGATCACGGTACGGGAGTCGTCATAGGAGAGACCGCCGTTATAGGGAATAATGTACAGCTTTATCAAGGAGTTACTTTAGGAGCCAAAAGTTTCCCGCTGGACGAAAACGGCAAACCCATAAAAGGCATACCACGCCACCCGATTGTGGAAGATGATGTTATCATTTATTCAAACTCTACGGTCCTCGGCAGAATAACCATTGGAAAAGGCGCTGTTGTGGGCGGAAATATGTGGATAACGAAAGATGTGCCTGCCGGAGCTAAAATAATCCAGAACTCGGGTTTGAAGTAGAATGATATTGATACGTGGTTCTTTTCTTATGAAGGCAGCCGCTTCCTTTTATCAGCATTGCATCGCAAAAAAATCACATCGCTCTGTATCATTCCGGACTTTATGCTGATAAATCACTACTGGAGTGGTTTACCGAAGAGTATCCAAAGCACAGCTCAAAAAAGCTTGACATGGGCAAAGGCTGCATACGTTTCAAAAAACCGGAGCATATTACATTTGACTTAATCGCCGAATTATCAAAAAATATTTCTCCGGCAGACTGGATTGAAATTTATGAGAAGAATGTAAAACGGAACTTCCTGTCAAAAAATCATAATCAAAAGAGCAAGCAAT
>CAZOBD010000018.1:27264-39038 GCA_964577665.1 uncultured Hyphomicrobiales bacterium | reverse complement strand
ACTTCCGGCAAGACCAGCAGCGAGCGTACCGCCAAATACTATTGTCATGGCAGGAAGCATAATCAATGCATCCAGGGTGCCGCCTTCCCAGATAAAAGCTCCGAAAATGGCGGCAAAACCAATGACAATACCTATGAGTGTGCTTGCCTTCATGCTGCAAATTTATGAAATAAATTTAATACTTTCAAATACTATTTTAGAAAATCAAAGAGGGACTGGCGGAAAAGAGCTGCGCCTACCTGAAGAGAATAGCGCAGGGCAGTTTCATTTTTTTTCAGTTCAATTGATGACTCGGCAACATTGGTGTCTTCCTGCAGTGAACGGTAATCTTTCAGACGTATGTTTTCGCTTGTCATCATATTTTTTACAGCCTCGAGCCGGTTCATTTTCCCTCCGTTCTGCCCTGATATGTTGTCTATTTGATAAATCTTTTCGGCTATTTTCTGCTGGTATTGGTTCAGAAGATTTTTTTCTGGGGTGGTTAGAGTAGAATTTTCGTTCCTCTCCGTTCCCTCCTTTTCATATATCAAAATATTGTAAATACCTATTATGCTTTCAAAAACTTCAACTCCGCCTGTACCGAACATGTCCTCTGCTTTGTTGTTTATTACTTCCGTCGTAAGCTGATCCTTATTGATTTTTCTGTCATTGTTATTGCCTTTAAACTCAACTGTAAGTCCGGTTCGATTGTCAGGAGTTGACGGTACCTTAATAATTTCAAAAGGCATGTTGTTAGTCTGATTACCCTGCGGGATTATAGAATCGGGACTCGTTTTAGTGCCTGCAAATAAAAATTTCCCGTCAAAATCATTATTTGCATCGCGGACAATGTCTTCCAAAATACCTTTCACATAAGCGCCTATGCTGGGAAGATTGCCGTAATTACCGGTTTGAGAAGCGTCAACGGTCAGCTCGCGAAGGCGGATCATATTGTCGGAGATTGATTCTAATGTTTCTGCAGCAATGGACAATTCGGCAGAAGCATTTTCAATATTTTTGATATATTGTTCATTTCTTTCTATCATGCTGCTTATCTGCTTTGCATTGTAAAGACGCTTGGGATCGTCTGCAATGCTTTGCAGATATCTGCCTGTCGAAAGGCGCATCTCTTCCTTTACGGTCCTGTTTTGAATATCTTCCAGAGACCGCATATATGTAAGAAGTCCGGTGTTATTTGTTACTCTCATTTTTTTCCGTTTTCAAAATTCAAATTTTGTTTTTCATAATAATTCGTTATTTTTATCGTGGCTATTATAAAAATCAGGAGAATTATATGGGCGATTATGTTTTACATAGAATCGACATTATTCAAAAAGAACTTAATAATCTTAAGGAAATGCTCCAGCTAAAAAAATCAAAAACATTACAGGTAAGACTGCATGGCATCTGGAGCGGGGTGTCTATTGATCCTAAAGATATTTCTGATGCAAAAAATTCTTTGATAAAAAATACTAATTCAAAATGAATTCTTTTGTTACTGACACTCATGCTCTTGCCTGGTATTTAACCAATGACAATAGGATATCAAATCAAGCTTTGGAAATACTGCTTGATGCAGAAAAAGGCAATGCTGTCATTTTTGTACCTGCCATAGTATTAGCTGAACTTTTACATATTTCTGAAAAAAAGAGAATTCAAATTGATTATAAGACTGTTTTCAATACTATGAAAGATCACCCCAATTTTATTATAATTCCTCTTGATATCAGTATTTTAGAAAGGATGATTCAGTTAAGTGCATTATACTAAGTTGTTTTCAAAAGAGGAACTTACATCTCATTCCCAAACTCCGATTTGGGAATGAATTTTTAAAACGAAACTCAGTTTCGCCGTTGGTCAAACTGAGTTTGAGTTGAAACTGTCCTATCCAAATCAGAGTTTGGATAGGAGCATAATAATTGCTTTGAAAGCAACTTGGTATTAGAGATTCATGACAGGATTATTGCAGCAGTCTCAATTGTTTATAATATACCTGTTATTACTAAAGATTCTATGCTTCAAGAATGCAGCTTAATCAATACCGTTTGGTAAATCAAAGAACATTTTTATATAAAACTACCTGCCGATATTTATCAATGTACTCAGCATTTGATTCATAGTTGACATAACCCGCGATGATGCCTCAAAAGCCTTCTGGTAGCGGATTAAATTTACGGCTTCTTCGTCAAGATTGACCCCGATAATCGAATCTCTTTGTCCTTCGAGCTGTTCACTGACGAGTTGAGTATTGTTTTTCCCCGATACCGCTTCCTTTGAAGCGCTGCCGAGTTTGCTTATTAGCCCGCTGTAAAATTCCGACGGAGTAAGGTCGTCTAAAAAATTTATATCCTGAGATATTTTTGAAATTGCCAAAGCTATATCGTTATTGCCCGGCTCTGCAGGGACGGATGCTGTCGGAATTTTTCTTACATCATCAATTATTTCCTGATTGATTTCAATAGTGAAAGCAGTGGCATCTCCTGCGGCGGGTTCGAAAAAATTTCTGCCGGGAGGATTTGGTCCTGTATCATCAAGGCCGAAGCCGCCTATAGTAAGATCATTTACGCTTTGCACAACTGCGTTGGCATAATCGTTCAGCTTTGAGAAAACCGAAAAACTGCCGCTTGAATCAGCATCGTCAAGCGTAACATTGTAATGGTTCAACTGGCTTGCAAGCTCCCCGCTCTTAGGAGAGAGCGAACCGATTGAATTGCCTTTTGTATCAGTCTGTAAAAGCCGGAGCGTTCTTTCGCCGGTTACATTGTTAACTGTTTCGTTTATCTGAATCTTTGAATAATCGGGTCCTGTTATTATGTTGATCCCGTTTAAAAAAACATTTACAGTTCCGAACTTTCCATCGCTTATTTTTATATCAGCCAGTTCGGAGAGTTCTTCGAGTTTCTTCTCTCTGTCGTCAATGTATGTCTGCACTCCCTGCGATTTCGAGGCGGAAGCGGATGCTCTTGCAATGTTTTTGTTCAAACCGGCAATTTCGGATATCAAACTGTTTGCTTTATCTACATTTAATTCAATATTAGTTTTCAGTTCCCTTCTAGTGTCGTTCAAAGAATCGGCAAGGAAATGAAAGCGGTCTGTCATAGTGCCGGCAGTGCTAATAAGATTTTCCCTGTGAGCTGCGCTCTGAGGATTGAGTGAAAGATTTTCAAAGGCATTGAAAAACCGAGCGGTTAAGTTTCCCAAACTGTAATCAGACGGCTCAGCCAAAATTGCTTCGAGCCTTGAAAGAATCTCGTCATCGCTTTTAAATGCGGAATGTCGGGAAAGATTACTTCTTATTTCGGAGTCGAAAAACTCTTCCCTGTAAGACTTAAGCGCGGCAGATACGGCACCCATACCGAGATATTTCCCGCTTTTGAAAAGAGGGTCCGATTCGGTAATAACGGCATCACGGCGCGAAAAGCCGGGCGTATTGACATTGGCTATGTTATTGCTCGTTACGTCAAGTCCGAATTTCTGCGCAAGAAGCCCCATCCTGCTTATTTCAAGGGTTGAGAATTCCGACATGATTCATTCCTAATTAGCGTCTTTTGCCTGTCCGTTGTGAAAGCTGTATCCCTGTGAAATGGAATAGTTTATCTCCTCAATCATATCTCTGAGTTCTTTCGTGCTGCCAAATTTCAGCTTTTCGACAAGATTAAGATAAACTTTACATTCTTCAAGCGAGCTGCTTGCTTTGATAAAAGAGCGGATATAGTCGATTTTCCGGTCTTTTTTCATCAGGTCTTCAATTCGTGCGGGCATGTCCATTGCGGTTCTTTTCAAACCGTCGCTTATGCGGTAAAACTGCGTGTCCGGCAGTCCGTCGCTAAGTAACAAGAGGGATTTTTTAAGTTCCTCGGTCTTTAGAATCACATCCGACATCCCTGTCTTTTTTTTTCTCATTTCCATTGTGTCCCCCAATGTTTTTTGTGATTAATGATACCCATATCTGAATCCCAAATTAGATCAAACAGTTACATTGCAAACCCTGCGCCCGCCGCCTGAAAAAACGGCAAGCATTTCCCTGACGCTGTTCATGGCACGGTTTGTAAGCATTCTGTTCGATAAATTTATTTCGTGAAACATTTTTAGTTTTTCATTTAATTCGTTTCTAATATTATTAAGTTCTTTCAATTCTTCCTGAGTCTGCGCTGCGCCTTCCAAAGAAGATAATTTCAGGCTCAACGCCTTGCCGCTTGAAATTTTCAGAGTAGAAGTCAGAAACTTAACTCTCTGATTTTCAGCGGTTTTCAACCCTTTTGCAAGAGCATCCTGATATTTTGTTACTTCTTCCAGAAGCCCGGCATCATAGCTTATAAGCGCTTTCTGCTGTTTTTCTGCAAGAATGATAAGCTCATCTATTAAGCCTATTTCATGTCTTAAATATTTAAATAATTTTGTCAGCATATTTGCCTCAGAAAAAATTATGCCATATTACTTATCTTATATTCGTCCAAATATTTACTAACTTTAGCAACATAAGCCCTTGTTTCCGAAAAAGGGGGAATTCCGCTATATCGCCGGACATTACCAGGACCTGCATTATAAGCAGCTAAGGCAAGGTCTTTATCTCCGAACATATCCATCATCTGCCGCAAGTACTTTGCTCCGCCCATAATGTTTTCGTAAGGATCATAAGAATTTTGAACGCCTAATTCCTCAGCGGTGGCATCCATAAGCTGCATCAAGCCTTTTGCTCCGGCAGATGATACGGCATCCGGTTTTCCGGCTGATTCGGCAGTAATTACGGCTTTCAGCATATCTTTCGGAAGATTATACTTGTCAGATGCATCGCTGATTATTCCATCATATTTTGCAAGCCTGTTCTCCATTTTATCTAAAAATGTACTGCCTGTATTTTGTATCTGCGGATCGGACTTGATTTTTTCGGGTATATCGAAAATGTTTTCATCCGGCTTATGCGGCTTTGTCAAAATATCCTCCTGCTCAGGCTTTACGTATGGAGAAACGGGAATTTCAAAAGGCGCCGCTTTCTTTTCGGAAATAAAAGGCAGCTCTTCTCCCGTCATCTGCTTGAAAAGTGTTTCCGCAATGCCGATACCCCTGCCGATTTTTGATATATGGTCGGCAAAAAGCAGGTCAGTATATCCCTGCAGAGTATTTGCACCGAAATTCATCTCGCTGCTCTGCTCTTCCTGATTGAGCATGGCATTTTTCATTTCTTTCAGCATCATGTGCACAAAAAGTGATTCAAAGCCGCGTGCCGCTGCCTCAAAACCTGCTTTACGGCTTTGGTCAATAACAGCATTCTGTCCTTTAAGAGCCTCCAGCGATGAAATTTTTTTCACCGTACCCTTTATCAGGTCATGGCTGTCAAAAGCCTGGTTGATATTTAAGTTTACATCCATTTTTTTCGTTTTTATATATGTTCATCTGTTTATTTTTTTCTTCTTACTTGTATGTCATTGCGAAGAGCGAAGCGATGAAGCAATCTCCAAGATACTATACATACTGAGATTGCTTCGCTCTGCTCGCAATGACAAAGCTTAGTCTCTCAAATAATCATTCCCTTATGTGATTTCCCGAATCATGGCTGTTTCATCTGCTTATTTTTTGTATTTTCCTTTGAAAATGCTTTGGCTGTCATGCTGAACTTGTTTCAGCATCTCAGGTTACACTGATCTTAATTACGTGAGATTCTGAAACAAGTTCAGAATGACAAGTACATAAATTCTTCGCTTCTCATTCCCAAACTCCGATTTGGGAATGTGCTTTTCCTTCAAAACACTGTTTTGCATTAACTCTCTAATAATCATCCCCTTATGTGTTTTTTCCTAATCATGTCTATTTCATCTTTTTCTTCTTACTTGTATGTCATTGCGAAGAGCGAAGCGATGAAGCAATCTCCAAGATACTATACATACTGAGATTGCTTCGCTCTGCTCGCAATGACAAAGCTTAGTCTCTCAAATAATCATTCCCTTATGTGATTTCCCGAATCATGGCTGTTTCATCTGCTTATTTTTTGTATTTTCCTTTGAAAATGCTTTGGCTGTCATGCTGAACTTGTTTCAGCATCTCAGGTTACACTGATCTTAATTACGTGAGATTCTGAAACAAGTTCAGAATGACAAGTACATAAATTCTTCGCTTCTCATTCCCAAACTCCGATTTGGGAATGTGCTTTTCCTTCAAAACACTGTTTTGCATTAACTCTCTAATAATCATCCCCTTATGTGTTTTTTCCTAATCATAAACGTTTCATCTGTTTATTTTTGCCCCACCCTGACCCTCCCCAAAGGGAGGGAAATCAACGATCTTGCTCCCTCCCCTTGGGGAGGGCCGGGGTGGGGTCCCTTACGGTTTCATTTACATTACTTTATTTTTCTCTACGATTTTGCCAAATCTAACAAAATAATCATCCCCTTATGTGTTTTTTCCTAATCATAAACGTTTCATCTGTTTATATTTTTTCTTTACGATTTCAGATGTCCAACATCTGCCAGATGTTGGACATCTTTTTCTTGCAAATTGTGCATCCCCTCCCCAAGAGGGGATAAAGGGGTGTGTTCCTCATTCCTGAGATTCCGGCATTCCGCTTCGCTTCAGCCGGAATGACACTCTAATTGTTAATTTTTATTTGGTCATCGTAACCTGAGATTCTGAAACAAGCTCAGAAAGACAAGTTCATAAATCCTTAACTCAAAATTTCTACTGAATAATCAACTCACCCTGCAAAGAACCTGCTTCTTTAAGCGCCTGAAAAATTGCAATCAAATCTCTCGGAGAAACTTTCAGAGCGTTCAGAGCCGCAGCCATATCCTGAACCGTGGGGCCGCCTACATCCAAGGCTGTGGGCTGGTTTATCTGTTCTGTGGCTGAAAGAGCCGCTGTTTCAACCGGACTGGGCGGTCTGATTGTAAAAGGCGCCGGCTGAGGTATTATAATCTGCTTTTGTATTTGAATTTCAAGCCCTCCGTGAGCCACTACAGAGGGGAGAAGCTCCACATTTCCGCCGACGACAATTGTACCCGTTCTTTCGTTTATGACCACACGCGCTGCAGGATCGCTCTGTATGTTTAAAGATTCTATCTGCGAAATCAGCCCCATTCTCTGTTCGGGAGCTGTTCCCGCCGGAAAAGTATATTGCACGGTTGCTGCGTCCAGAGCTACTGCGGCGTTAGCCTGTCCGAGAGATGTATTTATTATGTTTGCCATATTAGCCGCCGTAGAGAAATCAGGATCCCTCAGCGAAATTCTAAGCTGTTCGTTTTCAATGAACTGCCCTTCAATGTTTCTTTCCAGAATCAAACCGTTCGGCACTCTGCCCGTAGTTACAAAATTTCTCCCGACACGCGAGCCTAAAGACTGATAATCGTATCCTCCTACCGAAACAGGTCCTTGAGCCATGCCTATTATTGTACCGTCGGCAGTTGAAAGAGGAGACATCACAAGCAGACCGCCCTGCAGACTTCTGGCATCCCCGATTGATGAAACAATTACGTCAACCTTGGCGCCCTGCTTCATAAAAGTTGGAATAGTTGCCGCAACCATTACCGCGGCAACATTGCGGATACGGGGATTAGTCTCAGGCACTGTCAGCCCGAAGCGTTTCAGCATATTTTTTACTGACTGCACGGTAAAACTTGACTGCTGGTTGTCGCCTGTGTTGTTCAAGCCGGTAACCAGTCCGTAGCCGATTACCTGTACGCCGCTTACGCCGTCAATTGAGGCAATGTCTTTTATTCTTGCTCCTAAAAGGCTTTGTGCAAAAAAGAAAGACAGCATAACTGCCGTAAATACTTTTGCTTTGTATGTATTATGTATTTTCATTTTTTAAACAAATAAAATGCTTTCGCATATGTCCAACATCTTTAAGATATTGGACAAATTTCTGATGCTAAGTTGTTTTCAAAAGTAAAACTTACTTCTCGTTTCCAAACTCCTGTTTGGGATTGTATTTTTCAAACGAAACTCCGTTTCGCCTTAGTCAAACAGAGTTTGAATTGAAACTGTCCTATCCAAATCAGAGTTTGGATAGGAGGAAAATAATTGTTTTGAAAGCAGCTTGGTATAACATATAACTTTTAAGAACAAGTGTATTAAACTCAAAAAAGAAACCTCAAAAACTTAGTAATAAGCCCCGGCTCATTCGTATCGGTTATAGTTCCCTCGCCATCAATAGTAAGCGACAAATCAAGAATATTATAGGAATATACCGAGTTGTTCGGCAGAATGTCAACAGGGCGGACTATGCCCTGAATAACAACGGTCTGCGTTTCGCCGTTTATTTTTGTGGTGCGTGTGCCTTCAATTTTCAGATTTCCGTTTTCGACCACTTCAACGACCCGGACGCTGAGGCGGGATCGTATTCTTTCCGAACGGCTTGTTTTGCCGCTGCCCTTGAAACTGTTTCCCGTACCTAAGTTTGCATCTATGTCCGTTCCGCCGCTGCCCGTACTGAAACCGAGACCGGCATCAATATCGGTTTCGCGGGATTCCTGAGTGGATGCAGCGTTGTTTGCCTCGGTATCTTCCATAATAAGCACCATCAAAGCGTCTCCGCTTTGAAATGCCTTCACGTCTGAAAAAAGTGAACGCGAACTATTTTGAATAAATTGGGAATAAGCGGCTTCCGTGCCGGTAAAAAAGATTATCCATAACGATAATAAGAGCGCTTTTTTCATATCTTATTCCCTAATTTATTCAAAAATATTATTTCAAAAATATTATAATTTGCAGTCTTTTATGTTTTTTTACAGATGTCCAACATCTGGCAGATGTTGGACATCTTTTTCCTTTTGCTGCTAAGTCATTGCGAGGAGCGGAGCGACGAAGTAATCTCCAGCCATCAGTAGATTTTTTGAGATTGCTTCGCGTTGCTCGCAATGACATTTAATTTTCAAAAATAAACATCCCCTTAGGTGTTTCTCCTTTATCGTTTTATTGTCATGCTGAACTTGTTTCAGCATCTCGCGAATGAGGAACACACCCCTTAATCCCCTCTCAAGAGGGGACTTCATTTGATTTCGGATGTCAGACACCTTGAAGGTGCCGGACATCTTGCTCAAATCAACATCCTTTTGTGTGTTTTCCTAAATCATGTTTGTTTCATCTGTTTATTTTTAGCCCCACCCTACCCCTCCCCAAAGGGAGGGAATTCAATGATCTTGCTCCCTCCCCTTGGGGAGGGCCGGGGTGGGGTCTCTTTCGGTTTTTCATTTACTTTTTTTCAATATTTTTCTTCAATATATGGCAAATCTACTAAAAATAATCATCCCCTTGTGTGTTTTCCTAAATCATGTTTGTTTCTTATGTATATTTTTGATTCCTCAGTTTAGCCCCCTTATTTATAAGGGGGTATGGGGGTCTCTTTTTAAAAGAACAAAAAAAAGTTCATCCTGAATTATCGGATTTCCTATCTTGCTAAAATGTAAACGCTTCCGTCCTCTCCGGCTGTGCCGGTAAGTATAGTGCGGCTGCCGTCGCGGCGGACCCTCACCTGCTCTCCAGTGGCTGCATCCTGCAGTGCCGATCCAAGGACGCTGATTTGAACAGCGCCCGAGAGAACATGAATTTCAACTTTACTGCCCCGCTTTACAACATCCTGTTTTTTTAGCACGGCATCCGTGAAAATGCTGTTTGCCGGGATATTTACTTTGGCTTCCCTGCCGATTATCCCATTGCTGTCTTCAATTTTATGTTTAAAGTAGGTTATATCTTTTCTTTGAAAAACAATGTCTTTTTCGCGGATAATTTCACCTCTGGCAATATTACCCGCGGCTGTGGGTACTCTCTTAAAAATTTTTACATCGCAGGGCACTTCAAGTCTTTTCAGGGTTTTACCCTCATGCCTGAATTCAACGGCTGCATAGCATTTTCCGCGAAATATTCCGTTTCCTGCAATTTTAGCAGTAACGCTGCTTTGTCTGAAAGTACAGTCTTCAATTTCATTTGAGACATATATTTCAGCATCTTCAGCCGTATTTGATTTAATATGCGATATCACTGCTTCCCTCAGCCTTTCACCTGAAAATGTACTCTGAGCGGGAACAGAAAAAACGCTTAACACAAGCATCAATGCTGCTAAGAAAAAATATCTGTATGTATGTTTGGGTTTCATATTTTTTGTTTTCATTTCCGCTTCAGATGTCCAACATCTGGCAGATGTTGGACATCTCTTTCATTCTACTGCTAAGTCATTGCGAGGAGCGGAGCGACGAAGCAATCTTTAGCCTTATCACAATTTCGCATCTTATTCCCAAACTCCGATTTGGGAATGTACTTTTCTTTCAAAACTCTGTTTTGCATTAACTCATGTTTCTTGAGATGGACTCCACTTCTAAAGTGGAGTCCATCTTTTCTCAAGATTTGGCATATCTTCCAAAAATAATCATTCCCTTGTGTAAATTTCCCCTTATCATGGACGTTTCATCTGTTTATTTTCGGTTTCAGATGGACTCCACTTTGAAAGTGGAGTCCATCTACATAAATTTCTGTCATTCCGCACTTGATGCGGAATCTCACGGATGAATATCCCCTCTTGAGAGGGGATAAAGGGGTGTGTTCCTCATCCCTGAGATTCTGAAACAATACTGAAACAAGCTTTCGGCACAGGGACAGAATGACATACTTTATTTCTTTTTAATCTCAAATACTTCATATCTCAAAATTCTATCTCTTAAGATTAACTGCCGTTGTAAGAACCTCATCGGCAGTTCTTACTGCTTTAGAGTTTATTTCGTAAGCGCGCTGGGCAGTAATCATGTTTACCATTTCTTCCACTATGTCAACGTTGGATGTTTCCAGATGCGATTGAATTATCTCACCTGTGTTGTTAGCGCCCGGCTGTTCAAAAAATGCCTGCCCCGATGCCGGCGTTTCAGCATAGAGATTATCACCGAGTGAGCGGAGACCTGTGGGATTAATAAATCTTGCCAGTTCGAGCTGTCCTAAAGTCTGCTCTTCGACGCCGTCTTCCAGCAGAACTGATATAACGCCTTCCCGGGATACACGCATTTCAAGAGCGTCATCGGGAATTGAGAAGCCCGGCTCAAGCGGAAATCCTTGTGAAGTTACAATCGTACCGTTACGGTCAAGCTGAAAAGAGCCGTCCCGAGTGTAAGCATAAGAATTATCAGGCTTTCTTACGATGAAGAAGCCGTCGCCGTTTATTGCAAGGTCCATCTGATTGTTTGTCTGCTGTACATCACCCTGACTGAACATTTTCGAGGTAGCGGTTATTTCCGTACCGGAACCTATCTGCACTTCATTGAGCGGTTCGGTGTCGAGCCGTCTGTTTGTTCCTGCCGGGCGGAGCGTTTCGTATAGCAAATCCTGAAATTCGGGACGCACTTTTTTAAAGCCGGTAGTGTTTACATTCGAGAGATTATTGGCAATAATCTCCACGAAGCGCTGGTGCGCCGAAAGTCCGGTCGAAGCCGTTCTAAGTGTTTTATCCATTGTATCTTCCGATTATTTTTTTATACTTTTTTTCGTTATTCCGAGCGGAGCGAAGCATTCTCAATAAACATGCAGTTTGGCGGAGATTGCTTCGTCATTTCATTCCTCGCAATGACACTCTTTTTATGAAATATAGCTTAAATCATTACACAACATATTTTTACGAGTCATTGCGAAGAGTGAAGCGATGAAGCAATCTCCAGCCATCAGAAGAATTTTAAAGACTGCTTTGCTTAGCTCGCAGTGACAGAATACTTGTCATTATCTTGTCAGAATTTGCTAAGCATTTATGGGAGTCTCGCAATGACAATCTCACTTTTAAAGAACACACCCCTTAATCCCCTCTCAAGAGTGGAATTGTAATATCTCAC
>CAZOBD010000018.1:0-27164 GCA_964577665.1 uncultured Hyphomicrobiales bacterium | reverse complement strand
ATCTCACATCTCACATCTCACATCTCACATCTCAAAAATTTACATAAACCTTCCCAGCCTGATGCTCGGGTCTAAAGTATCATCATTAGTTTTAATCACTTTGCCGCCAAGCTCAAACATACGCTGAAGCTCAATCATCCCGATCATTTCTTTAACGATGTCAACGTTTGAGTTTTCAAGCCATCCCTGGCGTAGTAATACCTCTTCCTGAGGGAGAGCATCCGCGATTGTGTTTTCAGTCATAATGAAATCTGAATTGGAAACGCTTTCGAGCGATTCGAGATTTTCAACCTGCATTACTGTAATCACTCCGGCTGTGCGTTCGTTAACGAGCACTTCGCCGTTTTCGGTTACTTTTATGCTCATAGCCGAATTATCGTTAGTATGCAGGGGGTCGGAGAAAAAATCCCCTCTGACGGCAACAGGTCCGTTCTCGCCGAGCAAAACTTTTCCGTCCCTGGAAACAATTCTGCCGTCGGGAGAAAGCTGAAAACTGCCGTTTTTTGTAAGGAATTCATTTCCCTCGGGGTCCTGCACAACGAAAAAGCCGTTCTGCCTGTCAACCGCAATGTCGAGCGGATTGTCCGTCTGCTGGAAAGCCCCCTGAGAAAAGTCGAAATACGAACCGTGGGGCGGATCTTCCTGTTCCGCATCTCCCTGCACTTCATAAAAATGCGCCCGGGCGTCTATGAGATTCCTTTCAAACACCGACGAGCGCTTGAAGCCGGCTGTATTGGCATTTGCCAGATTGTTGGCGGTGACTTCCAGTCTTGTTTGCTGGGGAATCATTCCCATTGCCGCCGTGTAAAACTCCTTAAGCATTTGCCGCTCCTTCTGTCATTCCTTTGAAACGGGAGTCGATATTGTAAATATATGAAAGCGTTTCTGCTGCCACACCGTAAAGCGAAGGAGGCACTATGCGCATTATGTCAAATCTGCGCAGGCTGTCGAGCAGTTCCTTGTCTTCCCTGATTGGAACTCCGCTAGAAAGCGCCTTTTTAATAAGCAGTTCGGCTTCCTGTCCGCCTGCCTGAAACACTGCCGGATCGCCTGTTTTACCGTAGCTGACAGCAGCCGCCTTTTTTATATCTTTTTTACTCATATTTTTTTCCTTTCGCTTTGCATTTTACAATAGCTGTGCCATTTTCACGAGAAAAGGAGTTGATGGTGTATAATAAGAAAAACATGCTTAATCCATATTATTACTATAATAATAAAGAACATAAACTGGTTTTTCAAGAATCATCGGATATTAGTCTAAGCACTTCTAATTAAAACACATATACAAATATTATTTCAATCATTCTTCAATTTAAAAGAATGAATTGCTCACAAGTTTGTTATTTTTATATCTTATAAAATTGGATAATAATATACTTCATTCTGCCAATTGGCTGATATTATTGTCCATCTGCTTTGAAAAACATTAGATTTTGAATAATTTTGATTACAGATTTTTGTTTTTACGGTAAGAATTTAGTTCTTCAAACGTCAATATTGCAAAAGTGTGTTAATTTTTTGTTAAAAAAAAGGAATTAAATCTATGAAAAAACTATACTTAATTACAGGGTTCCTAATCACATCTTTCTTTTTAACTCAAATAATGTACGGACAAAACGAAGGTACGGTATATTACCCCGGCGATTTAAAAATGCAGAGCGAGAAAACACTGGGAATGGAGGACTTTTACAGAGACCCGCCTGATGTTTCACAGTGTAAAGAAGGTTTTTTGAAAGAATCGGAAATACAAAAAGTACTAGATTTGGTGAATTATATCCGAAGTCTCCATGATCTGCCGGCAGTAACCTACCATTATGAAGACGACCCGGCATCGGCAAAAGCTGCGCTTATGATGGCAGCTCAGGGAACCATTTCACACACTCCACCGAGCTCTTTTGCATGTTACACCGAACTGGGACGCTCCGTTACCGAAAAATCAAATTTACATATAAATATGTACGGCAGTCCCAATCCTTCAAATATTGCTTCATGCGAGAGCGGCATAAGGGGCTGGCTTTTTGACAATTATTCCGGCAATCCCGAAAAAGTAGGGCACCGCCGTGCTATCATCAACCCCTTTTTGAAATATTTTTCTTTCGGAAGATGCGACGGCAAGCCTAAAGCTTCTTCGCAGTGGCCCTATGTTACAACCATGACATTCAAGTTCAACAATGACGAAGTGCAGAATCTGAATAACTGGGACGATGAATTTGTCGCTTATCCTTATCATGAATACCCGTCTGAACTTTTTTTGAAAGATTTCTTCTTGTCCTTTTCATTCTTCCATGACAAGCAGAGATGGTTTCAAAACAATGTCGATTTTTCCGAAGCTATCATTGAAATGAAAGACGAGGACGGCAATCCGGTTACCGTTCATTCAAAATATTCGGATAATGAAGGCTGGGGCGCCGTTGTGAACTGCTTAGTCTGGAAAGCCGACAATCTTGTCGATAATGTCCGCTACAATGTAAAAATCAGCAATGTTAAAGCAGGCGGTCAGACCCGCGATTTTGAATACTGGTTCAAGCTCGGCGACGCCGCTCCTCCTGCTTTGGATTCTCCGAAGCTGCTTTCACCTGAAAATAACGCCCAGAACCTTGGTTCAACCGTAAAATTCAAATGGTCAGAAGTTGATGAAGCAACGAAATACCATTTGCAGGTCGCAGACAACGGAACTTTCAATTCGCCCTTCGTTGACGCTGACGAAATACCAAAAACGGAGTACGAAGTGGAAAATCTGAAGAAAAATGAGACTTATTACTGGCGTGTGCTTGCTTACAACAATAAGCAAAAAAGTCTTTTCTCTGATATCTGGCTTTTCCGTACTGAGAAGGACAGCGAGAAACCTGACCCGCCTATGCTGCTCATGCCTGCCGATAATGATATAGAGCTTTCCCTTACACCAATTTTTAGCTGGGGAAGTACGCCTCAGGCAGACGGTTACTATTTCCAGTTAGCAGCAGATGACAGTTTTGGGGAGGAATATCTTGTAATAAACGAAGACCTTTCCAGTAATGCCTATAAAGTACCTTCGGATAAAAAACTTCAGGGCGGCGTGGAATACTTCTGGCGCGTAAAAGCATACGGCAGCTTTGGAGAGACAGACTGGACCGAAATACGCTCCTTTACAACGACAGGAACCTCTGTGGAGGAATACTCCGCAGGCGGTTTCTCAATTGAAAATGTTCCCAATCCGGCAGGTTCGGAGACTGATTTTATAATCTACAGCCCTGAAAACACCTATGCATCGCTTATAATTTACAGTAAGACCGGAGCCGAAATCCTTTCTGAAAATATCGAATTAACACAGGGAAGTAATATTTTTAGATTCAATCTAAATGAACTGCCCCATGGAGTATTTTTTTACGTTTTACAAACAGGAAAAACAACATTGTATAATAAATTGATCATTGTCAGATAATTTTCATAAAAATCAAAATATAAGTGGTAAACCACAGTGCCGGATGGTAAAAGTTCAAAGGTTTTTTAAAAGCCATAATAATATGAGCTTGTATTCCATCCGGCATATACAACGGAACATAATCCAAAAGAAACGCAGCCCAAATCATTAACTTTACAGAAAAAATTCATCACACATCGAAACAGCATCTTCGTATTTCTTTACGATGCAGATACTCCGCCGGACAATAATGGTTCCGAACGAGCAATCAGAAATGTCAAAGTAAAGCAAAAAGTTTCAGGTCAATTTATTGTCGGACAGCAAATATTTTGTATTTTACGTTCAGTAATTGACACTTGTATTAAACAATCTATTGATATTGTGGATGCTCTTACCGAAATTGCACATTTCCAGCCGGCTGAGTAGTTACAATTATTATTAATTTGCAAGAAAAAAAAGAAAGAAATAAAATGCCAAGACTCGATAAAGAAACAAAAGAACGAATTAAGCAGCTTGATTACAAAGACCTTCAAGATATTGTTATAAAGCTTGCTGCAAAAGAGAAAACAGTTTACGATTATATTCTTATTAATTATCTTGATAAAGAACAAGGTGAAAAAGAATTATTTGAAAAAACAATAGCTGATTTAGAGGAATTATTTCTAAAAAGGTATAAAGGATATTCTGAACAATTGCATATAGCAAATATGTTAGGTGCATGTATTAAAAGGATAAATGAATTTACCAAGATTTCAAAAAACAAGAAATTAGAAGCAGACTTATTATTATTTATCTTAGAAATTCCCTTTTCTTTTGAAACAAAGATGTTTGGAACTTGTTTTACTCAGTATGATACTAAGGTTGCTATGATTGTAAAACGTTTAATAACCGTTGTAACAAAAAAACTTCACGAAGATTATAGAATTGAATACGAGGAAACTATAAATGAATATCTTGAAATTTTGCATAGGACATCTAGGCATATTGATACTGTGTATAATTTACCTAAGTCGATATAATAGTGATTTTATTGAATATCAACTGTTACGAAAATTATAATGAGAAATTGAAACAGTGGATAAAATATGGATCAGCAAATGCTCTAATCGGCTTTTTAATTGGCTTTTATATTGCCATTAGGACAGATGAAGAGGGTTTTATAATATTAGCCATAGCTGCACCTTTAGCAGCTTTCTTGATTGGCGGAATACTATGGAAATATAGTGTTAAGGCTGAATTTAATACGGCAAAAATTGTAATTTGCGGATTACTGACTGGAACAATATCGCATTACGTGACTTGGGTATTTTTAAGTATTGGGATAAACATTTGTTATTGGACTACAGGTAACTGTATTGGAATATTAGGTGATCCACCTTTAAGTATAGTGAGTATGTTCGGAGGAGCATTTGCTTTTTCCTATTTTAGTTTAAGATTCTTTGGATGGATAACAATACCTGTGTCTATCATTATCGGGCTGATATTAAAATTCTTAGAAATTAGAAACTAAAAAAGTATATTTGTTTTGTCATTCATAATTGATGCAGAGTTTTTGGGGCAAGTATCATAAGCATTCTTGAGATATCAGGCTTCGTATGAATGACAAATGTTAGCAATAATATCAATTATTAGAAGTATTTATATGCTCATCTCGCAACTGAATCCGCTCTGCTCATTTGCTACCGTTTTATCTATAGAAAGCAGGAATCACACTCGGCGAACTCCGTCAGGCATGGGTAAACGAAATAATTAGAATTACTGGAAAGTTGAATTGGCATAATCTAAGACACCTTTTTGCTTCAAAGCTTTCACAGTCCAATACTCCCACCTTAGAGATCATGAGCTTTACATCTCATTCCCAAACTCCGATTTGGGAATGTACTTTTCTTTCAAAACTCTGTTTTGCATTAACTCGAAATTAATCATTTTGTCCTTTTGTAATATTTTTTTCTTTCTTACAATTTATAATTAATCTTTCCTTCTATATGATTAAAAATCATGAAAATCTAATGATATGGGAAGAAAACTTAAAATATATCTTGATACATCAGTTATCAATTTTCTTTTTGCAGAGGACACACCGGAGAAAAAAGAAATTACTATTGACTTTTTTGAGAATTACTTGCTCGAATATGATGTCTTTATATCAGATATTGTACTTTTTGAGATTAATAAGACACCTAATGAAGAGAAAAGAAATCTACTGTTAAATGCTATTAAGCATTATAAAATTGAAATATTTTCCGAGATCCCTGATTTGATTAATGATATTGCAAATATGTACGTATCTAAAAAAATAATTCCATCGAATAAATTTGAGGATGCTTTGCATCTTGCTTATGCTACTTACTTTGAATTTGATATATTATTATCATGGAATTTTAAACATTTGGCAAATATCAGAAAACAGGAGCAGGTTAATTCCGTCAATTCTATAAACGGATATAGAAAGAATCTGATTTTGACAAATCCTATGGAGGTAATTTATGAAAAATAAAACAGATAAGTCTCTCCTTGAAGTATGGGAAATGAAGGAAAGAGCGCTGAATGACTTTAAAAAAAGCGGCTACACTAACTATATTGCATATATCAGAGATTCGGTAAAGGATATCAAGAAAGAGTTTTATATTAAAAATTTTGTTAAAAAGCCGGAAACTGCGTAAATTTTGCTTCCTCACTCCAGCAGCTCTATCTGGATGTAAGAGTTTGTTTCCGTGCTGATGACCGGTCCGTATTTCCAAAACATATAATGAGGCGGATGGCTTGATAATTCGATGTTATGATAAAAAACATTCAAGTTTTCCATTATTGCTTCATTTTCAATTCTTGCAACAATTGTTCCATTTCTTTTTGTAACATAAGGAACATTTTTCACAATTAATTCGGTTTTTTCAGAACCTCGGTACATACCTTGTTGAGCAAGTTGATCCTGAACAAACTTAATTCTTGTAAATTTATTATTTTTCGGATCAATATCTCCAAAAAATTCTAACATGGGATTAATAATTCCGGGCTGTCTTATTCTTATATGATTACCGATGGAAAAGGTGTCAGATCCAAAATATTTATCAAATTTATTTCTAAAGTCGATATAAAATTGGCATGTGCGTTCATCGATTATTTGATCATACATATCTCCCGGAACACCTTTATTATGCTTCCAGTGGTAGTGAACTAAATAAAATCGATAACTGATTTTAACCTTGTAAAATCTCCAAGGGGAAAGCCTTATATTGAATTTATCTTCGCTCTCAATATAATTTCCATCGTAATAAACATTAATCTTATCATAAACAGGAACTCTTGAAAAAAGTATTTTGCACTTTATTTCTGTTGGTGTAACGCTCACAACTTTCACTGAACTGTCACCGACGGTAACTTTTATTTTGCTTTTATCAAAGCCAAAATATCTTCCGTATATAGTGAACTCATCATCGGGCATGCCCCAGTCAGGAGTGAAACCGTATATTTCGGGTTCTTTCAAAAAAGGAATGATAACAAGCTCTTTACTGCTGGTATCTGCCTGTCCGCCGCTTCTGACGATTATTTTTCCTGTTTCTGCTTGGTAGGGCACTTTACATTTATTTCGTACTTCCCCGATGAGGAGTCAATGGAAAGAATAGGAGCAGCAACATCTTCCGGCAAAATAACTTCGGCAGAACCGTCCAAGATATTTTCGCATTTGATATACAGCTCTTCACCGGCTAAAGCTGTGTCCGGTCTGAAGGAAATGAGTTTTAGTTCTTTTTTTTCGGGTTCGGGCTTCAAGGGGTTTTCTTCTTCGTCCCCGCAGGACAAAAAAATAACGGTCAGCAGTGAGAGCGCTGTGATGATGAGTTTTTGCATGGCATCCTCCTATTAAAAAAAATTATTTCAGGAGGTAAAGACTTTTCTGATACTTTTTCCAAATTTGTTTTCCGTCTTTTTTACAATGACACACAAAACGCAAAAACGTCTCAAAGTTTCTAAAGATTTTTATTAATTTCTTTCCTCTTTTTTTTCCATACTGTGCATCCCCTCCCCAAGAGGGGATTAAGGGGTGTGTCGGTTTTAGAAATCAGAAATCAGAAATCAGAAATCAGAAATCAGCAATTGGTTTTTACATCTCATTCCCAAACTCCGATTTGGGAATGTATTTTTCTGTCAAAACTCTGTTTTGCATTAACTCGAAATTAATCATTCCCTTAGGTGATTTGCCGAATCATGGATGTTTTATCTGTTTATTTTTGATCCCTCACAGGCCTCCCTAACACGCAAGGGAGGGGAAAATTCCCCTCTTGAGAGGGGATTAAGGGGTGTGTTCCCACTAACTTGAGATTCCGGCATTCCGCTTCGCTCCAGCCGGAATGACAGTCTTGAAAATCTCAAATAATCATTCCCTTAGGTGATTTGCCGAATCATGGATGTTTTATCTGTTTATTTTAAGCCCCACCCTGACCATCCTCAAAGGGAGGGAATTCAATGATCTTGCTCCCTCCCCAAAGGGAAAGAATTCAATGAATTATCTACCTTCCACTTTGGGGAAGGGTTGGGGATGGGGTCTAAGAATAATAAGGCAGTTGTTTTAATAAATATTTTGGGATTATGCTAATATTTTCTTAAAATGGTAAAAAATACTAAATATTTATTGTTAAAAAATCGTTATATTATAGTAAAGTATTGTTAAGACTATTTTGCCGGCGCCTATGAGATATTTTTACAAATTACTTACCGCAGTTTTCATATCATTAGCACCAGTTCCCTTGAGTTCTGAGGATATTCAGGATGTTGTCAATGATTATGCACAGGTAACTGCTCTGAACAAAAGCGGGAATTATGCAGTTGTTGACAGCGCCGGTTTTTTTAATATATGCGATCTTGTGCTGCTTATTCAAATGAACGGCGCCGACATTGACATGAGCAACAGCTCGAATTTCGGAAGGGTTGAATCTTACGGCGCTTATCGAGATGCAGGAAATTTTGAATTTCTGCTCGTTTCAAAAATTGAAGATAACAAAGTATATTTTTCAACAGATATTCAACGCGATTATTCAACATCTCATGCTGTACAGTTAATTCGAGTTCCGATGTATCTGAGCGCTGTAGTGCAGGATACTCTAAGACCAAAAGCCTGGAACGGAAAAAAAGGCGGTGTTCTTGCAGTTTACGCCGAAAATACAATCAGATTGAATGCTCCCGTATCCGCAAGCGGCGCAGGCTTTAAAGGAGCTGAAAGGTTTGGCGATGAAACAAATACTACTGATCAAGCAGGTTATTATTATCCCTATCCTTCATGGAAAGCAGCCTTGAAGGGTGAAGGAATTCAAAGTCAGCTTTCAAGCAGTATGCAGGCGGGCAGAGGCGCTCCTGCAAACGGCGGAGGGGGAGGCAACAACCACAATGCCGGGGGCGGCGGCGGTGCAAATGCAGGGTCGGGAGGTAAAGGCGGATTGTGCTGGAACAAAAGACTCAACCAAAGTCAGGCAAATGATTACGGCGGGCTTGGCGGATGGTCTATCAGTTACAGTCCCGGGTTGAACAAAATTTTTATGGGCGGCGGCGGCGGAGCAGGCCACAGCAATGCCAGTGATAACGTCTCAACAAAAGGCGAAGACGGCGGAGGTATTATCATAATCATCGCAGATACTCTTGCAGGCAGCTCACAGTTCATTATATCAAACGGAAAGTCTGCTGTCGAAGGCGGTAACGACGGCTCCGGCGGCGGCGGCGGCGGCGGTTCAATCCTGCTTTCCGTAAATACATACTCAGGTCTTCTAAGCATCTTTGCACAGGGAGGCAACGGCGGCGACAACGACGGCAGCCAAAAACTAAACGACCTCGTAGGACCCGGCGGGGGCGGCGGCGGCGGATTGATTTGGCACAAAGGTGCAAATCTTCCGGGAAATATTAATACATCAGTACGCTACGGATTTAACGGTGTTATCACTAATCAAAACGTAACAGTTGACTATGAAGAGAATTACGGCGCTCAGGCAGGCGAAGACGGGGATGTAATTATTTCTCTCGATTTGTATATTCCGCCTATGATAGAACTGGACGATGTGGATATTAATCCTGATAATAACGGGCCTCTCTGCCCTCAGGAGACGCTCAAGCTGACAGCCGGGCTGCCCGACAGTCTGAGAGGTCTTTATGTAGAATGGAAAGGACCAAACGGATTCGAATCAAATGACATCGATCCGGAGATAGAAAATGTATCTCCCGCTGACTCCGGCTGGTATTATGTTACTGTGTCGGTTTGCGGAGATATATTAACGGACAGTACCCACGTTGAAATTTACGGCACCGAAGTAAAAATAGTACCGGAAGATGCAGTAATATGCGAAAACGACACAATTATTTTGAGAACCGAGGGCGAATTTGAAAGTTATCTCTGGTCAACAGGTGAAACAAGCGATACAATTTTTGTTACTGATGCCGGGGAATACAAAGTAACGGTTATCGACTCCAACGGCTGCGAAACAGATGACATTGTCTATATTGAAACTGTACCTGCTCCACAACCAAATATTCTGCCTGAAACAGCAAGTATATGCTTCGGCGATACAGTCCACCTATGGGTGAAGGAAGATTATGAAAGTTATCTTTGGTCAACAGGTGACAGCACCAAGAAAATAGTTGTTGACAGAGCAGGATTGTATTCTGTAACTGTAACTGATTCAAACGGATGCAAAGGTTTCACTGAAATGTATGTGGAGCTTTTGCCCGCTCCGAATCCCGAAATCATGCCCAAAGATGCTTTTTTATGCAGCAGCGGCGGTTACCTTGAGATATACCTTGTCGGGGATTATCCTTTTATCGAATGGTTCAACGGTTCGTCTTCAAAGACGTTAACCGTCAATATGCCCGGTAAATATTCCGTTACCGTACGCGATACAAACGGCTGTGAAGGCACTGCCGAAATAGAAGTCGGCGTAAAAGAAGCTCCAAAACCATACATTATTCCGCCCTATCCTAAAATTTGCAAACTTGACAGCGTTATTCTTCAGACCGAAAAAAAATATGAATCCTACAAATGGTCAACAGGAGAAATTTCAAGAACAATAATTGTTAAGGCACTGGGTAATTACAGCGTTACGGTTGCCGACGAGTTCGGCTGTGAAGGAACTGCCCGTACAGAAGTAACAGAGTTTGAACTTAATCCTGAAATAATCGGCGGAAACGTTATTTGTTCTGAAGACAGCGTTGTGCTTGAAACATACGAGGTATATAAAAAATACAGATGGTCAACGGGGGACACTACACCTTCAATAACCGTTTTTCAGGATGGTATATATGAATTGGAAGTCGAAGACGAAGACGAAAAAGGATGCACGGGTACGGTTACTGTGAAAGTACATATAGGCCCCCCTCCCGAACCTGAACTTGAGATTATCGGACCTCATCCTTTCTGCCCCGGATCTGATGTTTTCATACAAACTAAGAAAGAATATGCGGAATATAAATGGTCAAGCGGCCATACTACCAGGCAGGTTAAACCTTCATCCGGAGGACAATACCTCGTAACTGTTACAGACGAACACGGATGTACAGGCACAGCGGTAATAGAAATAGAAATGTACCCCAAGCCAGAACCAAAAATTGAAATAGAAGGCGAGAATCCTTTTTGTGAGAATGACAGCGTTATTCTGAAAGCCGTAGGAGATTTCAAATCATATTCCTGGAGTACAGGCGAATCAGGAAAAGAAATCACTGTCAATAAAAAAGGCAGCTATACTTTAAATGTTACAGATTCAAACGGCTGCAAAGGCACTGCTTCAGTGCTTTTACGATACAAAGACCTTGGTATTGTCATTGATATTATCGGTTCATATCCCGTGTGTGAAGGAGACAGCGTAATTCTCAGAATCAGAGATGAATACGAATCTTATCTCTGGTCAACAGGAGAAACAAAAAGAGAAATAGTCGTTTGGGAGAGCGGAGATTTTTGGGCAGAGGTTACCGATTCAGACGGTTGTTCCGGTCATTCCGATACTGTGGAAGTTGTTTTTGAAACCGCTCCCGACCCGCTTATTCACGGGCCCGTTCAAATCTGCAGTAATACAGAAGCAGTTTACCGGACAGCCTATGAAGGGGCTGATGTAATAACGTACTGGAAGGTCCACGGCGGCAGTCTTTTAAGTTCTGATATCGGGGATACTGTTAAAGTCCGCTGGGGAGATTCGGGTACAGGCATTTTATATGTAAGCAGAAAATTCAGCAATTCTCAGTGCATCGCCTACGATACCCTCGAAGTTGAAATAATTGACAACTTAAAGCCGGGCATTTTTCCCAGTTCTTTGTTAGTATGCGAAGGCGCCAGCGCTACCATCTCCACAGAAGAGGGATACGAAAGCTATGAATGGTCTAACGGCAAAACAGGCACGCATATTATTGAAATCACCGAACCGGGCAGCTACTGGGTAAAGGTTTCTGCCGCCGACGGCTGTGAAGGGGTTTCAGATACGGTTGAGATTGTGTTTGCGGAAGCCGCGCATCCGAAAATATTGACCGACGGAATACTCTGCCCGGGAGACAGCCTTGAACTGTCTGTATCGGGAGATTTCATCAATTATCAATGGTCAGACGGTCAAACCGGCAAATCAATTTTCGTAAAGGAAGCAGGAGAATACATTGTAAACGTTATGAATTCAGAAGGCTGTATCGGCAGGGATACCGTTAAGGTCAGCCTCCTCAGCTCAGATTTGGATATTCTGCCTGATTCAGTAAACTTCGGAGAAATTCTTACGGGCACCGAATCGGGAATAACAGTTGAGTTAACTAATATTAATTCTAATGATATTTCAATTGCTTCGGTTCATCTTAAAGCCGGAAATCCCGTATTTGAAATAGACGGCTTATCTATGATATCCGATTTATCACCCGCTCAGAAA
This sequence comes from uncultured Hyphomicrobiales bacterium, assembly GCA_964577665.1. GTDB lineage: Bacteria > Bacteroidota > Ignavibacteria > Kapaibacteriales > UBA2268 > CAYVTD01. The sequence goes on along the minus strand of CAZOBD010000018.1, from coordinate 14,891 downwards.
ACAGGTTTTTTCCTTCATTTCACTCCACGAAAACCCGGTAAATATACCGACAGTATTATTATTGAAATAGACCACCCCTGTCAGGCAAGGTATTCAATGCCTGTTTCTGGAATTGGTTATGCCGAAACAATTGTATGGATGCCGGATGTTACCGCACAAATCGGCGAAAAGGATGTTTGCATTCCAATTTTCGGCAGATACAATTTCCCTTACGATTCCACATTATTATTGTCTTATGAGACTGATATCCGTTTTCTTAAATCACTTTTCTATCCAGGGTATTATCAGATTTGCATTCTCGACGGCAGACAAACAGAGCAAGATGATCTGATATTATCGCTCAGCGGTACAAATATAGCATTTAAACCCGGCGACAACAGCCTCGGATATTTCTGCGGAACAGTACTGCTCGGAGACGATTACGTTACTCCGCTGATCTTTGATATGTTCCGCTGGATTAATCCTTACATATATGTAGATACTGCAAACGGCAGTCTTAGAACCGGAGGTATCTGTATGCCCGGACTCAGCAGGGTGCAGGAAATGGAGCCTACCGAAATAAGTCTGGCTCCGAATCCCGTAAGAAACACACTCGAAGCCGAGGTAAGAAGCTTCGAGCGCGGTAATTTTGTTATCTCTGTTTATAATACTAAAGGAGAAAGAATAAAATCATACTCATGGGAAAATTATGGAAAAAACTCTTTTTCAAGAAAAATCACCTTCGACATGAGCCGGATTTCAAACGGATTGTATTTCATTGTTTTGAAAAGCCCTTGGAACATTTCAACGAAAAGCTTTATATTACTAAAAAATTGAGGCAGATTTGAAAAAAACGGCAGGAATATTTTGAAAAAAGTTGATTTTAGCGGAAAATTTGATGCAATAGTTTGTCTCGACGCCTTTTTACCCGGAAAAGTATTTTTTACGGGGATGAAAGATCTGCCTCTGCTTGCCGCCGACGGAGCAGCTCTAAAGCTCTTTGATATGGGAATTATACCTGATTATGTGATAGGCGATCTCGATACCTTTTTAAAAGATGAAAGAGCCAAGCTCTTTGACCGTAAAAGAGTAATTCAAATAACCGACCAAAACAGCAATGATTTTGAAAAGACTCTTATTACCGCTTCAAAAAAATCTTTCAATAATTTGCTGGTTACCGGATTTCAGGGCGGAGAACTGGAGCATACTCTCAACAACTGGAGCGTTTTTAAGAAGTATTCATCAAAAATGCAGCTCTGCATATATGATTGTGCCAGATACGGCATCGTTGTTTCATCCGATACCGAATTAAACCTTTCAAACGGAGAAATCGTTTCGATACTTCCGCAGCCGGAAATAGTGCTTACTACAGAAAATCTTTTGTGGGAACTGAAAGAAGAAAAACTGGCTCTCGGAATAAGAGAAGGCGCAAGAAACAGAACCACTGCGGATAAAATCCGGCTTTATGTTCACTCCGGTGAAGGACTCGTGTTTTTTAACGACAGACTTCCCTTTGCTCCGCTCTTTCAAGATGCTTAAAACTTTTTTTCTTAAAAAACGTCAATATTTCTGTAATTTTTCAATCCTGTTTATTCTGAGAAATACTAAATGGAAAAAGTTTATAAAAAAATAAGCAGCGAATATTTGAATAAGGACATGAATGTAGCTGTTTACGGTCATTACGGCTTCGGTTTGCTCTTTTTTCCTTCTTTTACCGATGATTTTATGGAAATAGAAGAAAACGGACTAATCAATTCAATAAAAAATCACATTGATAAGGGCAAATGCAGAGTCTTTTCCATTGAGGGCATTATGTCGGAAAGCTGGGGCAGCAGCGATTCTCCTCCCGAGAGAAAATCACAAAGACATCTCGATTACAACAATTTTCTTACTGATGAAGCCGTACCATTTATATACAATCAATCAGGCGGGCCGGTGCCTATAATATGTGCAGGTGCTTCCATAGGCGCATATAATGCCGTAAATACATATTTCCGCCGCCCCGACATTTTCTACGGAGCCGTGGGCATGAGCGGTCATTTCAATATCGAGCAATACACGTCAGGCTATTTCGATGACAACTGTTACTTCAATTCTCCCGTACATTATCTTCCCAATCTTACTGAAGATTATTGGCTTTCTTTTCTTACAGGCAGACATCATGTTTATCTGCTGTCGGGCTCGGGCGACGGTGAAAATCCGGGAAACACTCTTCATTTGCATGAAATATTAAAGAAGAAGAACATCCATCATTTTATTGATATTTGGGGAAAAGAATGGCGGCATGACTGGCATACCTGGCAAGAAATGCTGGCAAAGATCATAGGTGAGAAATTCTGATTAAAATTCTGTCAGATGCTTTTTCCAAAAACGTATAAAATAACCGTGAGTTTTCGCCTTTTTTCTGAATTTTTTATTGATTATACCAAACAGATTATATAGAATTTTCATCTTGACAGAATGGAGCAGTTCTATTAAAATATAGCCTCTGGATGCTAATTTGCTTAAATGCTTCCGGCAATAGATTATTTTGCTTGATATAAACATCTGCGCTCTTTTCTCATCTTCTGCCATAGCTTCATAGCTGGCGCCTCTCAGATGGATAATCTGTGCCTCGGGGCAGTAATAGCAGTAAAATCCTTTATCATACAGTTTTTTGCAAAAGTCAGCTTCTTCGGTAAAAAAGAAATAATCTTCGTCGAATCCGCCGACTTCTACAAATATATCTTTTTTTATAACCATCAAAGCTCCGTCAATATACTCAACGGGTTTTGCTTCATTATTTATCTTATAAAAAAGCTTTGCAAATAATCTGTTTGCAGCCGATATGAAAAACAAATCTTTTACGGCAAGTTTTATCCCCGGAAGATAACCGTAACTGTACTGCCATGAGCCGTCCGAATAAAGCTGCTGCGGGCCGCAGGCGCCGGCATTTTCCGTAGCTTCAAGAAATTTCAGAAGAGTTTCTAATGACCCTTCTTTGAAAATAATGTCATTATTTGACGCAGCGGCATATTCCCCGCTGCAGGAAAAAACGCCTTTGTTTACCGCCCCGGCATAGCCCAAATTTTTTGAATTACGTATTATTTTTATGTCCGGATGCTTTTTATTAATTTTCTCATAAGAATCATCCGTAGAGGCATTATCTACAACAAGCATTTCAATATTCAGATTTCCGGCAGTTTTCTTTGCCGAGGAAATGCAGTCAACCGTTAAATCTGCTCCATTGTAATTAATAATTATCAGAGAAGCTTTCATAAAATTCAAATTTTTGAAACTATTAATTGTAATTTTTCGTTTAAGCTAAGATAAAAAAAAGAAATTAATAATAATATTCATTAAAACAAATTTAAAAGGGAGTCTGATATGAAAAAAGCATTTTTCATTTTCATTGTAACTGTATTGTCATTATTCAGCACCAAGACAGCTTCATCCCAGATAGTTTTTGGATTCAACGTAGGGATAGCCACACCCAATGAAAATATAAACGATATTTATAACAGCGACCGTTTAGAGCAGCAGGATTTTCTCGGTAATCTTTACAGAGAAGGAACTCAGCTTGGATATCAGATAGGGGTAAAAGTAAGAATTCCCATGAGTGAAGATGCCGCTTTCACCGGAGGCATAGCCTGGACAAGATTTCCCGAAACCGATATAGAAGTTAAAGACCCCGAAACGGATGAGGTACTCACTACTCTTGGAACTAATCAAAATATCATTCCTATTTCTGCCGGATTAAATTATTACCTTATAAATACGGCTTTCGGTGTATATGCTGCCGGGGAACTGACATACAATCTTATTTCCAATTCTGTGGATTACAAAGGCGACCTTGATGTACCCATCGATACAAGTCCTTCGGACAGCCGTGTCGGATTCGGAATCGGAGCCGGACTTGACTTGGCAATACCTGCACTTTTTACGGTAAATATGGAAGGCAGGTATAACCTCGCAAACCTTATTGGCAAAGAAGACGGTGAAAACACAAAAACTTATTTTACATTTACCTTAGGCATTTATTTCGGTGAGAGAAAATAAACAGCCGTTAATAATTTAACAACCCTTAAATGATTAACTGTAAATGTATATACACGGCAAAATCATTATTTAGGCACTATTTAACCACATGAATTACAAATTATTAAACAATCTTGTAATCTCAATTTAAAAAAAACGGGAACTTCTCTGCTCAATATTTCTACAATTCGGCATATCAATAAGAATTAAGCATTTATTAAGAATATTTCATTAATTTATATTATTTTGTCAAAACAAAAAATTTCATTTTATTGCATGACTGCAAGTGTGTAAAATGTTACACACTGATTTTTTTTGCGGCATTGAGGGGAAAGAAGAGAGGGAGTCAAAAATATGTTTTCAGAAACAAAAGGGCAATTATGCTGATAAAAAATAATTTTTCTCTGCGGGTAATAATTTTTATTACGCTTATTGCCGCATTGTTTTTATGCAGTTTTAACGAAGGACACTCACGCCGCCGCTACAACCCCAAAGTAACCAAAGCAAAAGCATTGGAAATGCTGAGAGAAAATTCCCCCGAGCTAGCCCGTCTTGCAGGTCTCGATCCAATGACCATTGAAAATATTGAAGATGAGGGCGATAGTGTCGATATAGATTTCAATGCGGGTGAACTCAGCGAAAGCGATACTGCAATGCTTTGCGGCACCGACGTATGCGAAGAGGAAAAAGAAGAATTTTCTGAAATGGAACTTCTTGAAGATGAAGAAAACTTTGACTCGGATAATGAAATAGACATAGATGAATTTAAAACTTTATGGCTCGACTACGTAGATGACGACGACCCGGAATTTACCGACGGCGGTTTCAATAAAAAGGAAATAATGGATGCCATAGTCGAATGGCTCGGAACCCGCTACCGCTTCGGCGGCAACGGAGAACGCGGTATAGACTGCTCGGCTTTTGCCCGCTCCGTTTTTCAAACGGCAGGCGACGGTCTTCTGCCCCGTGCTGCACGTTATCAGTACAAAGTTGGCAAAGAAGTAAACCGCAAAGACCTGCAATTCGGCGATTTAATCTTTTTCCACACAAGACGTCGCGTATATGTTTCTCATGTAGGTATTTATCTGGGAAATGATATCTTCGCGCACGCCAGCTCCCGCTACGGCGTTACCTTTTCCTTTATGAAAGACGGCAATTATTACGATAGACGCTTCATAGGGGCTAAGCGCATCCATATAAGTGATTTGCGTAATATCGACGACAGTGATATCGACGTCAGAACCCTTTCTCAGAGATAACAAAATACAATCGTTTTCCTTAATTTTATCAATCACATAAATTGCTTTTTGCATTTATGGTTGAAAAACGTTATTTTGGCATAATGTAAAAGTGTCAGTACTGAAAAAAATTAATGCCGATCGAATCCAAAGAATCGAAATCATACCTTGAGCTTAGCGAGCATGACTCACTTCAGGTAATAATTTTCAACAGCATTATAGTCATTGTAGCTTCTGCTTTTTTTCTTGCATTACTTCCATTGATTGAGAATCTCATTCAAAATTTTCTCAGCGGCGTGGTTTACAATTCCGGCGAAGAAGTATCGTATTCCCTTGAGCAAAGTGAACCCCAAGATGAAACATCCTATTTTTTCCGATGGGCCGTAGATCTTTACGTGAAAACTCCCGACGAATCGCGGTACTGGTTCAATCCTACTCTGGCTCTTTTTCTGCCTTCCCTGCTTGTAGGCGTTCTAACGGCTATTTCGATTACAATCATGCTTCCTGACAATGTCGGTTTTATGAGCAGAAAAATTGAAAGAGAATTAATCAATTTAGTCCACCGCTTTTCATATTTGAGATCTGGATACTACAGCAGAAAAGAGGAAGCTCTTTTTGCCGGTGACGTTAAAAATGCATCACTCCGCGAGCTTAACGAAATGGCTGAAGAACTGAAGATATCTCTCGAAGACCTGAGGCTTCTAAAAAAAGCTCTTATCTGGCGCGATTCGGGAATGATAAAAAGGCTGTTTAGGATGAACGACGGCTTAATAATATATATGAGAATGCATTTCACGGTTAAGTACAGCAATGCCATGCTCGGGCTTGTTTACATCGGCGCAGCCGTGCTGATTGTCATTATCGGTTTGAGAGGTCTTAAGCTGGTACCCTCTACTCAGCCAACCATTATTCTATTCGCTCTCAGTTTGGAGTTTTGCTTTCTTATATTGTATGCAATAACAGTTATTTATTCCAAGGAAGAAGAAGAACAGGACATGGACAATCAACCCAGGCAGCAGCCTGAAACTACATTGGCAAACGGCGGTTTCGGGACGTCTAAAGAAATAGAAAGAATGCTGAGAGTTTTTTTGAAATCTGAAAGAAAATAAATGGGATTGGAATTAATATCAGAATATTTGAACGGAATAAAGCTTTTTCAACCGAAGGTTTTCGAGGACAAGCGTGGTTTTTTTATGGAATCCTATAAAGCCAGTGAATTTGAAAAAATGGGTCTGCCTACGAATTTTGTTCAGGACAATCATTCCCGCTCTCAAAAAAACGTCCTGCGGGGAATGCATTTCCAATGGGACAAACCTCAGGGAAAACTTATACGCGTTACACTTGGCAGCGCTTACGTCGTAGAAATAGACATCAGGCAGGGTTCTCCAACTCTCGGAAAATGGATAGGCATCGAACTAAGCGCTGATAATAAGCAAACGATGTGGGTGCCGCCCGGTTTTGCAAACGGTTTTGTAACACTCAGCAGTTGGGCTGAAATGCAGTACAAATGCACAGCCGAGTGGAACGGAGCGGGAGAATCGGGTATTCGGTGGAACGACCCTGCCGTTGGAGTTGACTGGCCCGTCAAAAACCCGGTAACTTCTGAAAAAGATGCTTCTGCACAGACTCTTTCGGAATGGCTTGAAAAACCCGTATCTGCCGAATTTTCATATAAATAACACAAAATATTATTTTTGCTGTTGAGTTACCTCCTAAAACACGGCGATTACAGTATTTCTTTTTGATTATATACAATTTTTCATTAAATTATATTGCTGTTTAATATTCAGTCCGGTGCGGAAAAGCAGCGGGCTTTTTTTCAATAATTTTTTGAAGATTTATAAATAAATTCGGGAGGGGTTATGCGGGACAAAAAAGTGAAGGATTTGATGATTTCTGTGGACATCTACCCGACGGTCCGCAAAGACGCGTCCGTTTTAGATGCCATTCTGACTCTTGAAAAATCTCAGGAAAAAGTACCTGAAAATCTTGCCCCTTACCGGGCTGTTCTCGTGGTGGACGACAACGGTAAAATACTCGGCAAAGCCGGACATCTGGCTTTTCTCAAAGCTATGGAGCCAAAACTGCGTATTGGCAGGGACGCCGAAGGAGACCGCCTCGAGAAAGCCAATCTCAGTCCTGATATACTTGACACTATCGATCGTAATGTACACATGTGGGAAGACGATTACTTTGATATCTGCTCAGTTGTATCTAAAACTAAGATTTCTGAAATAATGCACCCGGTGGAGGAATGTGTCGATGAAAACGCCCATATTAAAAAAGCAATTCACAAAATAATAAACCTTAAAACCATTTCGCTTTTAGTAAAAAAGAATGAAGAAGTAGTAGGAATCATCAGACTTACGGATATATATAACGAGCTTCAGGATTTCGTGAAAAATGAATGCAGATTTAACGAAAAAAATTCTAAAAATATGGGGTAGGCTATGGCAAAAATTTTGTTGATTGACGATGAGGATAAATTCCGCGAGTCTATGGCTAAAAGGTTGGAAATGCGCGGTTACGAAACAATACAGCTCAGAAGCGGTGAACATGCCGTTAAAACTATTCGCACGGATACTGAAATTGATGTAATACTCCTTGACAGAAATATGCCCGGCGCAAGCGGCGAAGACGTCTTGAAAGACGTAAAAAAATACCGTCCCGAACTGCAGGTTATCATGCTGACAGGCTACGGCAGCGCTGCTTCCGCAATGGAGGCAGGCAAACTGGACGCTTATGCTTATCTTGAAAAGCCGCCTGAACTTGACAAAGTTATTAATACAATAGAAGATGCCCGCAAACATAAATACCGTGCGATGGAAAAGCACGATATTCCCCACGTGGAGGAAGGCGATTTCTGGAAATGGCTGAAAGGCACTCACAATTCGAGGCCCGGCATCATCATTCTCGGTCTTCTCTTGTTTGCAGCAATAGCTTTGATGCCTGCACCCGACAGACTTACCGAACTTCTTTCCGCTGAAAAGCAGGGAAACATGAAGGATATTAACATGGGCTATTCAGATTACAAGAATATGGAAAAAGGAGAGAGCATTTTCCATTATTACAGTTATAAATACAAACTCGGCAAAACAGTCGAAAATGAAGAAGGAAAAAAGATTTTTGTTCCTCTCTCACTCGATGATGCTGCTTTTCGTGCAAAGGTAATGATAGGAGTGCTTATTGTTGCCGCGCTTTTCTGGGCTTCGGGAGCAGTGCCTATCGGAATAACCGCCCTGCTTGTAGGAGTTTTTATGTATTTTCTCGGTGTGCTCAAGCCGAATGCCATAGCCCAGGCATATTTAAAAGACTCAGTAATATTCGTTTTCGGTGTGCTGGCATTTTCCACTGCAATTACTAAAACAGGACTTGACCGGCGCATAGGACTTCTGCTGCTCGGCAGTTCAAAATCCATACCAATGTTTCTTTTCTTTTTCCTTCCAATTTTTGCAGTTACTTGTTCATTTTTGTCCGAGCATGCCCTGATAGCATTTATGATGCCCGTTTTGCTCATCATCTATCTTTCATCTTTGAAAGCTGCGGGAATAGACGAGGATCCCAAGCTTGCAATCATGCTGTTTCTTGCAGTGAATTTCGCAGCAAACAACGGCGGTCCCGGCTCACCCGCAGCGGGAGGAAGAAATGCAATCATGCTGGGTATTATGCAGGACTACGGCATAAAAATGTCTTTTGGGCAATGGGTAGAGCACGGCATCCTCTTTGTACCGGTTATGGCTATTCTCATCGGCTTTTATTTTTACATAACTTGCTACCGTAAAAGCCGGGTAAGAAAAATCAATGTTGCGGCAATTGTAAAGCAGGCTTCAGAAAAAATCGGTCCTATGACACGTCAGGAATATATTACAGCGGCAGTGCTTGTCGTACTCATTTTTCTCTGGGTTTCTTACAGCGACGTACTCGGAATGGGAGGTCCGGTTATATTTGCTATAGTAGTTCTGAACTTTTTCCGAATATTAAGCTGGAAAAATATAGCAAAGATTCAATGGGAAGTAGTGGCGCTTTACGCCGCGGCAACAGCAATGGGGAAGGGACTTGCCGTAACCGGGGCGGCTCTTCTCATAGCAGACGGTTTTGTAAGCATATTGCCGGAGTTTTTAAGAAGCGGCGAAGGCTTAATAGCGGCGGCAGGATTATTTACGGCTATTGCAACGAACTTTATGAGTGACGGCGCCGCTGTTTCGGCTATAGGACCAATTACCGTTCCCATGGCTACGATTGCAAACTCGACAGTCGGTCCTACCAGCCCGATGCTCGTAGGGCTTGCCACCGCATTTGCATCTTCTTTTGCCCATATATTTGTGATTGGCACGCCAAACAATGCCATTGTATATACAATGGCGAAGAATCCCGTTACCGGAAAACAGCTTGTATCATTGGGCGATTTTTTCCGCCACGGGCTTACTGTCTGGGTGCTTTCTATGGCAGTTCTGATTTTATGGGTAATATTCGGCTATTGGCAGTGGATATGATTAGTGAAACGTCCATGATTCGGGATAATCACACAAGGGGATGATTATTTTTGGATGATTTGCCATATATTAAAGAAAAAATCTTATTGTAAAAGAAAAACCGTAAAAGACCCCGCCCCAGCCCTCCCCAAAGGGAGGGAGCAAGATCGTTGAATTATCTCCCTTTGGGGAGGGTTAGGGTGGGGCTTAAAATAAACAGATAAAACATCCATGATTCGGGATAATCACACAAGGGGATGATTATTTTTGGAAGATATGCCAAATCTTGAGAAAAGATGGACTCCACTTTAGAAGTGGAGTCCATCTCAAGAAACAGTAAAAAATAAACAGATGAAAACATGAAGTTGCACGTTTTTATAAAAAATAATTCAAAATGAATGAATGAAATAACTATTATTGAAAAATAAACAGGAGAATGATAATGTCTGAAAAAATCAAGATATTGATAGTCGATGATGAGAAGCAGTTCTTAGACAGCATGGCTGAACGCCTTCAAATGAGGGGTTTTGACGTTACCAAAGCTTATGAAGGAAAAACGGCTATCGAGCATGCCCGCAATAAAAAATTCGATCTCGCGCTTCTTGATTTGAAGATGCCCGGGCTAAACGGTCAGGAGGTGCTTGAGATACTAAAAAAAGAACATCAGTATATAGAGGTTATTATTCTAACCGGGCACGGCTCTTTGGAATCTGCTGTGGAATGCACCAAACTCGGAGCCTTCGGATATCTGCCCAAACCTTATGAATTTGACAAGTTAATCGATACATTAAAAGAAGCTTACCAAGAACGATTAAAGAAAAAGTTCAAAGAAGATGATGAAAAGATGGAAAAGCTTATGAAAATAGCTATGGGTAACAGTCCACTGGCAATTTTAAAAGAGCTCCGCGAAATGGACGACGAAGAAAAATAAATTTGCATTATTCTTATAAATTCATTATTTTTAAAAATATCTAATCGGGTGTTCCGTTAAGAAGACGCGACAAACGGAAATAATAGGGAAACAGGTGTAAATCCTGTACGGTTGCGCCGCTGTAACGGGCGACGAGTTTTTTACGCCGAAAGGCAGCCACTGTTTTAGAAAATAGAATTTAGAATTTAGAAAATAGAATTTAGAATTTTAGGTTTAGAATTTTAGGTTTAGAATTTTAAGTTTAGGATTCTTTCTAAAGCGGGAAGGCAAAAAACAAGGATGACCCCGAAGTCAGAAAACCTGCCTGATTAGCTCATTGCACGTATTGTTTTATTGCAGTTTTTAAACGTTCGTGCTCATCCGCGTCAACGGATGATATGAGGTTTGCGGTTAGAGTTATTCTGGCATTTCTTCTTCTGTCCGTATTGCTTCATTAATTCCGAAAATATAATTTTGTTTCATTTATTTTTCGGAGGTTTTATGAAGAAGCTATTATTATCAGCTTTTCTTTTCTCAATGCTTATTTTCTGCCGGCATTCTCTGCCCGCCCAAAAGAACTTTTTGCATGAAAGCAAGATAGTTGTCGGAAAGCAGCCGGCTATGATTCTACCTACAGAAACATTGTTTCATCTGCATGTTTTTTGTATGGGTTACGATGCAAATTTCGACGGCGTTTACGATACTGAAGCCGGAGATGAAAAACCTTCCTGGTGGCTTACAAATTATAATTTTCCCACTAAAATCGAACAGCCCCTTTTTAGCGGAGAAGCTCAAAAACTCAGAGATTTTGATTTTAGTATCGGAACTTTCTCTGTAAGACCCGCAGCAGCGGAAGACAGAATATTTTTCCATCAAAACGGCAGAATAATCAGCTATAAGCTTGAAGACGGCACGGTTCTGAACAATAATGTAGTTGAAGGAGTATCGCCGGCAGCGATGTCCTATTTTGAGCAAAAATTATTCCTCAGCATACGCAGGCAGGACGAAAATGATATAGCGGCTGTTTATGATTTGAATGCAGGTGAATTTATAGATACCATAAATGCCTTCCAAAACGTACAGATGACCATTCCTATAAGAGCCACCTCCGGAGGTGAATATTTAATTGTATTAAATGAAGGCAGTTTCGGCGTAAACGATTCTAAGCTTCAGATTATTGATATGCTTAATAATTACAATGAACTTGCTGCAATAGATATAGGCGGTACAGGTACGTTTATTGATTATTTTGACACTGGAGAAGATGTTTTGATTGCTGCCGCTATGAACGGTTCTCATCAGGTACAGCTCGTATCTCTTAATGATAGAAATATTGTAAAAACATTTGACATACCCAGCGAAGGATATGACGGGCCGAGAGAACTCCAGTTTGACAAGGAAGGAAGAAGAATATTTGTAACTGCCTATGACGGTAATGTTTACCAAATATCAACAGAAACGGAAGAAGTAATTATATATGCGGAATGTTCCTCAAAACCGGAGGCACTCCACTGGGATATATGGGATGTAGAATCCGAAGAGTATATTATTGTAACCGACATAATGCAAAAAGGAGGCTATTTGCCTGACTCTACCGTAACTATTTTTGACAATATCATCTGGGACTCAGTAGAAGAAATTGAAAAAGCGCAACTGAGTGTTTATCCTAATCCCGCGTCGGATGTTTTAAATATTCAGATTCCCGAAAATATTAATTTTGATTCCGAAATGCAGGTTGAAATCTACTCAGAAAACGGCAATTTAGTAAAAAGTGAAATTATCATCTCCAAAGAGGAGACTCAAATACTTCTTAAGAACTTGAATCTTATCTCAGGCGCATATTACCTAAAACTTATAAACGGAAATAGGGTATATTGGGCGCCTTTCAGGATTGTGAAGTAAAAAGGAAGATGAAACATTCATGATTTTGGAAAACCACACAAGGGGATGATTATTTGAGAGTTAATGCAAAACAGAGTTTTGAAAGAAAAGCACATTCCCAAATCGGAGTTTGGTAATGAGATGCGAAATGTCATTCTGAATTTGTTTCAGAATCTCAAGAATGAGAAACACACCCCTTAATCCTCTCTCAAGAGGGGATGCACAGTATGGAAGAAAAAGATGTCCAACATCTGGTAGATGTTGGACATCTGAAAGCAGAAAATAAAAAATAAACGGATGAAATATCTTTTTTGCTGTATAATAATATGGTTTTGCATTCCTTACCTTTATGCTAAGAATGCAAAGGACACTACTCTTTATGTTATGCCGGAAGTAGAAGTGAGCGGTGCAAGAATAATAAGCAGGACATCACTTATTTCTTCTCCGTATTCTTTGATAGATTCAGCAGAAATTGAAAGATCGGCGCCGATGCAGGTATCTGAAATATTAAATGAGGTTCCCGGACTTTACATTAAGGATTACGGTGGATTGAGCGGGTTGAAGACCGTATCCCTCCGCGGTACTTCCGCACAGCAGACGCTGGTGATGATAGACGGCATGAAGCTCAATTCGGCACAAAACGGTATTTCCGATTTAAGTTCCCTTCCCGTTTCTCTGCTCGAATCGGTCGAGGTAGTGCGGGGAGGCGCTTCGGCTGTCTTCGGAGGAAATGCCATAGGCGGCGTCATAAATTTCAATATGCGGGACGTTGATTATCAAAATCGGCTGAAAGGACGAATAGGCTTCGGCTCTTTCGAAAGGACAATGCTTTCGTTAAGCGGCAGTCTGAAAGTTGATTCAATATCTGCCGTAAGCGGAGTTTACCAATATTCGGCATCCGCCGGCGGCTATCCTTTTAAAATTAATCATTTCGGCAGGGAGCAGGAAATCGAAAGGAAGAACAGCGATTTTTCTTCACATGCACTTTCCACTGCTTATTCAGTTTCTATCGAGGATTGGAAAGCACACATACGCTTTCTCGGTTTTACTTCCGAAAGAGGCATACCCGGTCCGGCAGTGAAAAATAATTATTCTTCCAAAGCCCGGGCAGTGCAAAATGACGCCGTGATGGTTCTCTCGGCAGGAAAGGATTTCGGCAGTGAACAAAGACTTTTCTTAGGCGTTATGACAAATTTCAACGAGTATGAATATAGCGACCCTTTCGGAAGAGCCGGCGGAATAGAAGACATTTTCATTAACAGAGGGGTTCAGATTCAGGCAGATTACCGGAACAAAATAGCCGATATTGTAATAAATACGTTTATAGAACCTTCATTTTACGAGCTAAGAGGCGACATGCTCTCGCCCGAAGTAAACCGCTATGTAAACAGATTTTCGATAGGTGCAGGCTTCCGTGCGGAGAAAAAAATGATTGTGTTTAATAAATATGATTATTTATCAACACTTGCCGCTTTAAGGCTTGACGCTATATCTGATATAAATCCCGCCATATCGCCCATGTTAGGCTTTCAAACTTATTTGTCGGATTTAAATCTTACCATGAATGCTCAGTACTCTTACAATTTCAGAGCGCCGGGCTTCAATGAAATGTATTATTACAATTACGGCTCGGAGAATTTAAAACCGGAGCGCGCTCACTCGGTGAATATCGGAGCTGGATGGCAGCCTTTCGACAATCATTTTTATGAGCTAAATCTATTCGCAATTCTGACGGAAGACCAGATAGCGGCTTATCCCAAAAGACCTGACGCATGGAGTGCAATGAATATAGGAAGAGTATTCACACGCGGATTCGAGTTCAGCGCTTCGCCCCGGTTTTTTGATCAAAAGCTGGGAATCAGTTTTTCATACACACGTCAGCTTGCAGGCGATGAATCTGAAAGTTCGCTGACTAACGGCAAAAAAATACCCTATATACCTGAGGAAATGCTTCACTGCTCAGCAGAATTTGATTTCGGTATTTTTACTATCAGCAGCTCGGTGTTTTACAGCAGTTACAGATATGCAATGGTAGATAATAATTACAATTCTATAATTCCGTCTTATGTAATTTTAGACGCCGGTATTTCAAAAGAACAGGAATTATACGGGTATGTTTTGATATTCAAATTTAAAACAAAGAATATTCTGAATGAAAGTTATGAAATAATAAAAAATTATCCGATGCCGGGCATAAATTTTTACGGGGAATTGATGATTAAGATTTGATTTCCGACTTCTATATTTGAGTAGATATTATAAAGAAGATATCCCCCTGCCCCTTATAAATAAGGGGGCTGCTCCCTCACTTACTTGGAAGAAAGGATTGCGGAGGGATCAAAAACCGGAAGAGACCCCACCCCGGCCCTCCCTAAGGGGAGGGAGTAAAATCGC